>CAJNCB010000014.1:0-5538 GCA_905221155.1 bacterium
CGAACACAGAAGTTAAGCCCTAGAACGCCGGAAGTAGTTGGGGGTTGCCCCCTGTGAGATATGGAAGTCGCTTAGCTTTAATCCGCCATAGCTCAGTTGGTAGTAGCGCATGACTGTTAATCATGATGTCGTAGGTTCGAGTCCTACTGGCGGAGTAGTTAAGAAAAAGAGGTTTGGTCCTCTTTTTTTATTTAATTAATAATCTATTTAGTGTTATTTGATGTGAGATATTTTTGCTGAGTAAAGTTTCCGACACCATCATTTTCGAGCATTGATAGCACTTAAAACGACGCTCTCTAAATAGAATTCTGGTAGGCATACCAGTCGTTTCGAGGTAATGAATCTTAGAATGTTTTTGAAGATCATATTTCTTCATTTAACTTCCGCAATCAGGGCAAGATGGGGTGTCGTATTCCAGTTTAGCGATAATTTCCTTATGTGTACCTCTATTGATGGTATCCATAATTTAGGGTCTGTAAGCTCTAGTAATTTTGTGATAAAGTGTAATTGTTCCATATGATTCTTTCTAATGATGGTTTGCTGCCTTTTCATTATAAATCTTATGGAATTTTTTTCTACCCTAAAATAGGTTCCATAATATCCATCGAGGATTTAACTACTACAAATATTATAGTTACTTTTCTTTTTAATAATTATTAAGTGCTTCATTTCTATTCAATCACTTTATAGCTTAAACTGAGAAAGATTCAATGCAATGGTAACCGTACAGGATAATTTTTGTAAATCATTTATAGGAAATTTTTTATTTTTAGGGAAATAATAGTTTGTTTTTGATGTAAGATATTTGTTCCTATTCTGTCAACTTTTCCTATTTTTTCTCTTGTTGAGGTTGGTATTTT
Organism: bacterium; assembly: GCA_905221155.1. Taxonomy (GTDB): domain Bacteria; phylum Bacillota; class Bacilli; order Lactobacillales; family Streptococcaceae; genus Streptococcus. Next base: position 861 of record CAJNCB010000014.1, read on the forward strand.
AACAATTCAGGAATTATTAATGATTAATTAAAATTTTTTGTTAGAATAAGATCATAAAAAGTAAAGGAGTGTATGCTTATGCTACAAAATATTTATGATCAGATGACTGACTTCTATGACAGTATCGAAGAAGAGTATGCTACTTTCTTTGGTAATAGTTGGGACTGGGAACATTTTCATTTTAAGTTTTTGATTTATTATCTTGTCCGATATCGTATTGTGAGCTATCGGGATTTTATTGTTTACCATTATCGTGTTGCTTATCGTTTGTATCTTGAAAAATTGATAATGAAACAAGGTTTTGTTGCTTGTTGAGACAGTATGAGTTAATTTCCGAACAAATTTAACTTTTTGTAGTAAAATAATGATAAATAGACGGAATTATTTCTAAATCATTTTTTAATAGTTGGAAATAGCAAATCTTTCTATTGTTTCTTCTTGATAAAAAGGCGATTTTTTCTTATAATAAATTGTAAGATATAATTGCAGGTGAGAGTCCTGCCATGTATGTGAGAAAGGAAGAGCCTGAGGGCTCAGACAAGATTATGACTTCAGTTGTTGTTGTAGGTACCCAGTGGGGTGATGAAGGTAAAGGGAAGATTACAGACTTCCTTTCAGCGAATGCAGAAGTGATTGCACGTTACCAAGGTGGTGATAATGCAGGTCACACGATTGTGATTGATGGTAAGAAATTTAAGTTGCACTTGATTCCATCTGGAATTTTCTTCCCTGAAAAAATCTCTGTTATTGGTAACGGAATGGTTGTAAATCCTAAATCTCTTGTAAAAGAGTTGAGCTATCTTCATGAGGAGGGTGTGACAACTGATAACTTGCGTATTTCTGATCGCGCGCATGTTATTTTGCCTTATCATATCGAGTTGGATCGCTTGCAAGAAGAAGCTAAGGGCGACAATAAGATTGGTACTACAATTAAGGGAATTGGTCCAGCTTATATGGACAAGGCTGCTCGTGTTGGGATTCGTATCGCAGATCTTTTAGATAAAGATATTTTCCGTGAGCGTTTAGAACGTAACCTTGCTGAAAAGAATCGTCTTTTTGAAAAATTGTATGACAGTAAAGCGATTGCTTTTGATGATATTTTTGAAGAATATTATGAATATGGTCAACAAATCAAGAAATATGTGACAGATACATCTGTCATTTTGAATGATGCACTTGATAACGGTAAACGTGTGCTTTTTGAAGGTGCACAAGGTGTTATGCTAGATATCGACCAAGGTACGTATCCATTTGTTACGTCATCAAACCCTGTGGCTGGTGGTGTTACGATTGGTTCAGGTGTTGGTCCAAGTAAGATTGACAAGGTTGTAGGTGTATGTAAGGCTTATACGAGTCGTGTAGGAGACGGTCCTTTCCCAACTGAGTTGTTTGATGAAGTGGGAGAACGTATCCGTGAAGTGGGTCATGAATATGGTACAACAACTGGTCGTCCACGTCGTGTGGGTTGGTTTGACTCAGTTGTGATGCGTCATAGCCGCCGTGTTTCTGGTATCACTAATCTTTCATTGAACTCTATCGATGTTTTGAGTGGTTTGGATACAGTGAAAATCTGTGTGGCCTATGATCTTGATGGTCAACGTATTGACTACTATCCAGCTAGTCTTGAGCAATTGAAACGTTGCAAGCCTATCTATGAAGAGTTGCCAGGTTGGTCAGAAGATATTACTGGAGTTCGTAATTTGGAAGATCTTCCTGAGAATGCGCGTAACTATGTTCGTCGTGTGAGTGAATTGGTTGGCGTTCGTATTTCTACTTTCTCAGTAGGTCCTGGTCGTGAACAAACAAATATTTTAGAAAATGTTTGGTCGTAAGAGATTTTTAAGATTTGTTTAAGATAGGTCGGGTATACTATAGACAGTTACAAGAAGACCTCCTAACTTGTTGTAACAAATATCCTAAACTTTTCTTTTTCATAATAATCTCCCTATAAAGTCACCGCATTCGGTGGCTTTTTTTGTCTTGGGATTCATGATATAATAATAAAATCGATAAGTAGTAAAAGGGAAATTGATGAATTATACAGTTGAAGAAAAAGAGGTCTTTATGAGAGAGGCATTGAGAGAGGCTGAGATTGCTCTTGAACACGATGAAATTCCAATTGGTTGTGTGATTGTCAAGGACGGAGAAATCATTGGCCGTGGGCATAATGCGCGTGAGGAGTTGCAACGAGCGGTTATGCATGCGGAAATTATGGCCATAGAGAATGCGAACCTGAGTGAGGAGAGCTGGCGATTGCTGGATTGCACGCTTTTTGTGACCATTGAGCCATGTGTCATGTGTAGTGGGGCGATTGGACTCGCCCGTATTCCCAACGTGGTCTATGGGGCTAAAAACCAGAAATTTGGCGCTGCTGGGAGTTTGTACGATATCTTGACAGATGAGCGTCTCAATCATCGTGTGGAGGTTGAAACGGGAATTTTGGAAGATGAATGCGCAGCTATTATGCAGGATTTTTTTAGAAATAGACGGAAAAAATAATTTTGCTTTTAAAATGAATAGGAATGTGATATAATAAATAGTGGAGCAACAGTTCTGCGTGAAGCGGGTCAGGGGAGGAATCCAGCAGCCCTAAGCGATTTGAATTGTGTGCTCTTTTTTTCGTGCTTTTTCCGAATAAATAAGATAGAATAATCTAGAATAAATGATAATAGAAAAGAGAAGATGATGAAAATTCGTGGTTTTGAATTGGTTTCGACTTTTACAGATAAAAATTTATTGCCCAAGCGTGAGACAGCGCATGCGGCTGGTTACGACTTAAAGGTTGCTGTGCGTACAGTTATAGCTCCAGGAGAGATTGTATTAGTTCCGACAGGGGTTAAGGCTTATATGCAGCCGACTGAGGTTCTCTACCTCTATGATCGTTCTTCAAACCCTCGTAAGAAGGGTTTGGTTTTAATTAACTCAGTTGGAGTCATTGATGGGGATTATTATGGAAATCCTGGGAATGAAGGGCATATTTTTGCGCAGATGAAGAATATCACAGACCAAGAGGTTGTTCTTGAAGTTGGAGAACGTGTTGTCCAGGCTGTCTTTGCTCCTTTCTTAATCGCCGATGGAGATGCGGCAGACGGCGTGCGGACTGGTGGATTTGGATCGACTGGGCACTAGAATGAAGATTATCTTTGTACGTCATGGAGAGCCAGATTACCGTGAGTTAGAGGAGCGTTCTTATACGGGATTTGGGATAGATTTGGCGCCCTTGTCTGAGAAGGGACGGCAACAAGCCCAGAAACTGAGCAAAAATACCTTGCTTCCTTCAGCTGAAATAATCATATCTTCTGCAGTCACAAGAGCTTTAGAAACGGCTTCTTATGTGGCTTGTGTTACTGAACTTCATTTGAGAGTGGAGCCATTATTGCATGAATGGCAGGTCTATAAAAGTGGCACAGATAATTTTGAAAAAGCTCGTACGATGTTTCTAGAAAATAATGGGGAGTTACTTCCTAATAGTCCTATTCAATATGAGACAGCTACGGAGATGAAGTCTCGTTTTCTAGAATGCATGGCTAAGTATCGAGATTACCAGACCGTGATAGTGGTAACTCACAACATGCTCATGAGCCAGTTTGTGCCAAATGAGAAGATTGATTTTTGCCAAGTAATTGAGTGTGAGTTAGAGATATAGAAAGAGGTTTATCATCGCAAAGAAAAAAGCGACATTTGTATGTCAAAATTGTGGGTATAATTCCCCTAAATATCTGGGGCGATGCCCTAATTGTGGGTCTTGGTCTTCTTTTGTGGAAGAGGTTGAAGTTGCCGAGGTCAAAAATGCGCGTGTGTCTTTAACAGGTGAGAAAACCAAGCCCATGAAACTGGCTGAAGTGACCTCCATCAATGTCAATCGAACCAAGACGGAGATGGAGGAATTCAACCGTGTACTTGGAGGCGGAGTGGTACCAGGAAGTCTCGTACTCATAGGTGGGGATCCTGGAATTGGGAAATCAACCCTTCTCCTACAAGTATCAACCCAGTTGTCCCAAGTGGGGATAGTTCTATATGTCAGTGGGGAGGAGTCTGCCCAGCAGATTAAACTACGTGCAGAACGCTTAGGTGATATTGATAGTGAGTTTTATCTCTATGCAGAGACCAATATGCAGAGTGTTCGAGCAGAGGTGGAGCGCATCCAGCCAGATTTTCTCATTATCGACTCCATCCAGACCATTATGTCTCCTGAGATTTCAGGGGTGCAGGGATCTGTTTCTCAAGTGCGTGAGGTGACGGCTGAACTTATGCAGCTGGCCAAGACTAATAATATTGCCATCTTTATCGTAGGGCATGTGACCAAGGAAGGAACCTTGGCTGGTCCTCGTATGTTGGAGCACATGGTAGATACGGTACTTTACTTTGAAGGGGAACGCCACCATACCTTTCGTATTTTGAGAGCCGTTAAAAACCGTTTTGGTTCCACTAATGAGATTGGTATTTTTGAGATGCAGTCGGGCGGTTTGGTTGAGGTGCTCAATCCTAGTCAGGTCTTTTTAGAAGAGCGTTTGGATGGGGCGACTGGTTCTTCTATCGTTGTGACTATGGAGGGGACGCGTCCGATTTTGGCGGAGGTTCAAGCTTTGGTCACACCGACTATGTTTGGAAATGCCAAGCGTACGACGACAGGGCTTGATTTTAATCGTGCGAGTTTGATTATGGCTGTTTTGGAAAA
>CAJNCB010000015.1:0-5274 GCA_905221155.1 bacterium
AGCTAAGCGACTTCCATATCTCACAGGGGGCAACCCCCAACTACTTCCGGCGTTCTAGGGCTTAACTTCTGTGTTCGGCATGGGTACAGGTGTATCTCCTAGGCTATCGTCACTTAACTCTGAGTAATACCTACTCAAAATTGAATATCTATTCAAACCAAGAAAACCTTTCGCTTTCATATTCTCAGTTACTTTGGATAAGTCCTCGAGCTATTAGTATTAGTCCGCTACATGTGTCGCCACACTTCCACTTCTAACCTATCTACCTGATCATCTCTCAGGGCTCTTACTGATATAAAATCATGGGAAATCTCATCTTGAGGTGGGTTTCACACTTAGATGCTTTCAGCGTTTATCCCTTCCCTACATAGCTACCCAGCGATGCCTTTGGCAAGACAACTGGTACACCAGCGGTAAGTCCACTCTGGTCCTCTCGTACTAGGAGCAGATCCTCTCAAATTTCCTACGCCCGCGACGGATAGGGACCGAACTGTCTCACGACGTTCTGAACCCAGCTCGCGTGCCGCTTTAATGGGCGAACAGCCCAACCCTTGGGACCGACTACAGCCCCAGGATGCGACGAGCCGACATCGAGGTGCCAAACCTCCCCGTCGATGTGAACTCTTGGGGGAGATAAGCCTGTTATCCCCAGGGTAGCTTTTATCCGTTGAGCGATGGCCCTTCCATACGGAACCACCGGATCACTAAGCCCGACTTTCGTCCCTGCTCGAGTTGTAGCTCTCGCAGTCAAGCTCCCTTATACCTTTACACTCTGCGAATGATTTCCAACCATTCTGAGGGAACCTTTGGGCGCCTCCGTTACCTTTTAGGAGGCGACCGCCCCAGTCAAACTGCCCGTCAGACACTGTCTCCGATAGGGATCACCTATCCGGGTTAGAGTGGCCATAACACAAGGGTAGTATCCCAACAACGTCTCCTTCGAAACTGGCGTCCCGATCTCATAGACTCCTACCTATCCTGTACATGTGGTACAGACACTCAATATCAAACTGCAGTAAAGCTCCATGGGGTCTTTCCGTCCTGTCGCGGGTAACCTGCATCTTCACAGGTACTAAAATTTCACCGAGTCTCTCGTTGAGACAGTGCCCAAATCATTACGCCTTTCGTGCGGGTCGGAACTTACCCGACAAGGAATTTCGCTACCTTAGGACCGTTATAGTTACGGCCGCCGTTTACTGGGGCTTCAATTCATACCTTCGCTTACGCTAAGCACTCCTCTTAACCTTCCAGCACCGGGCAGGCGTCACCCCCTATACATCATCTTACGATTTAGCAGAGAGCTGTGTTTTTGATAAACAGTTGCTTGGGCCTATTCACTGCGGCTGACTTAAAGTCAGCACCCCTTCTCCCGAAGTTACGGGGTCATTTTGCCGAGTTCCTTAACGAGAGTTCTCTCGCTCACCTGAGGCTACTCGCCTCGACTACCTGTGTCGGTTTGCGGTACGGGTAGAGTATATTTAAACGCTAGAAGCTTTTCTTGGCAGTGTGACGTCACTAACTTCGCTACTAAACTTCGCTCCCCATCACAGCTCAATGTTATAGATATAAGCATTTGACTCATATCACACCTCACTGCTTAGACAGACACTTCCAATCGTCTGCTTTAGTTAGCCTACTGCGTCCCTCCATCACTACATACTCTAGTACAGGAATATCAACCTGTTGTCCATCGGATACACCTTTCGGTCTCTCCTTAGGTCCCGACTAACCCAGGGCGGACGAGCCTTCCCCTGGAAACCTTAGTCTTACGGTGGACAGGATTCTCACCTGTCTTTCGCTACTCATACCGGCATTCTCACTTCTATGCGTTCCAGCACTCCTCACGGTATACCTTCATCACACATAGAACGCTCTCCTACCATACCTATAAAGGTATCCACAGCTTCGGTAAATTGTTTTAGCCCCGGTACATTTTCGGCGCAGGGTCACTCGACTAGTGAGCTATTACGCACTCTTTGAATGAATAGCTGCTTCTAAGCTAACATCCTAGTTGTCTGTGCAACCCCACATCCTTTTCCACTTAACAATTATTTTGGGACCTTAGCTGGTGGTCTGGGCTGTTTCCCTTTCGACTACGGATCTTAGCACTCGCAGTCTGACTGCCGACCATAATTCATTGGCATTCGGAGTTTATCTGAGATTGGTAATCCGGGATGGACCCCTCACCCAAACAGTGCTCTACCTCCAAGAATCTCTAATGTCGACGCTAGCCCTAAAGCTATTTCGGAGAGAACCAGCTATCTCCAAGTTCGTTTGGAATTTCTCCGCTACCCACAAGTCATCCAAGCACTTTTCAACGTGCCCTGGTTCGGTCCTCCAGTGCGTCTTACCGCACCTTCAACCTGCTCATGGGTAGGTCACATGGTTTCGGGTCTACGTCATGATACTAATCCGCCCTATTCAGACTCGGTTTCCCTACGGCTCCGTCTCTTCAACTTAACCTCGCATCATAACGTAACTCGCCGGTTCATTCTACAAAAGGCACGCTCTCACCCATTAACGGGCTCGAACTTGTTGTAGGCACACGGTTTCAGGTTCTATTTCACTCCCCTCCCGGGGTGCTTTTCACCTTTCCCTCACGGTACTGGTTCACTATCGGTCACTAGGGAGTATTTAGGGTTGGGAGATGGTCCTCCCAGATTCCGACGGGATTTCACGTGTCCCGCCGTACTCAGGATACTGCTAGGTACAAAGACTATTTTAAATACGAGGCTATTACTCTCTTTGGCTGATCTTCCCAAATCATTCTTCTATAATCTTTGAGTCCACATTGCAGTCCTACAACCCCGAAGAGTAAACTCTTCGGTTTGCCCTTCTGCCGTTTCGCTCGCCGCTACTAAGGCAATCGCTTTTGCTTTCTCTTCCTGCAGCTACTTAGATGTTTCAGTTCACTGCGTCTTCCTCCTCACATCCTTAACAGATGTGGGTAACAGGTAGTACCTGTTGGGTTCCCCCATTCGGAAATCCCTGGATCATCGCTTACTTACAGCTACCCAAGGCATATCGTCGTTTGTCACGTCCTTCTTCGGCTCCTAGTGCCAAGGCATCCACCGTGCGCCCTTATTAACTTAACCTTATTTTTTGACCTTTCAGTCATAAACTCTTATTAATACTACAGCGTTTTCGGTTTATTTTCTTGTTACTATTTGATATAGATATTCAATTTTCAATGTGCATTACTTGGTGATCTCTCACCAATGGAGCCTAGCGGGATCGAACCGCTGACCTCCTGCGTGCAAAGCAGGCGCTCTCCCAGCTGAGCTAAGGCCCCACAAGACCTCTCAAGACTAAACAAGACCAATGCGCAGTTCCTTATCCTTAGAAAGGAGGTGATCCAGCCGCACCTTCCGATACGGCTACCTTGTTACGACTTCACCCCAATCATCTATCCCACCTTAGGCGGCTGGCTCCTAAAAGGTTACCTCACCGACTTCGGGTGTTACAAACTCTCGTGGTGTGACGGGCGGTGTGTACAAGGCCCGGGAACGTATTCACCGCGGCGTGCTGATCCGCGATTACTAGCGATTCCGACTTCATGTAGGCGAGTTGCAGCCTACAATCCGAACTGAGACTGGCTTTAAGAGATTAGCTTGCCGTCACCGGCTTGCGACTCGTTGTACCAGCCATTGTAGCACGTGTGTAGCCCAGGTCATAAGGGGCATGATGATTTGACGTCATCCCCACCTTCCTCCGGTTTATTACCGGCAGTCTCGCTAGAGTGCCCAACTGAATGATGGCAACTAACAATAGGGGTTGCGCTCGTTGCGGGACTTAACCCAACATCTCACGACACGAGCTGACGACAACCATGCACCACCTGTCACCTCTGTCCCGAAGGAAAACTCTATCTCTAGAGCGGTCAGAGGGATGTCAAGACCTGGTAAGGTTCTTCGCGTTGCTTCGAATTAAACCACATGCTCCACCGCTTGTGCGGGCCCCCGTCAATTCCTTTGAGTTTCAACCTTGCGGTCGTACTCCCCAGGCGGAGTGCTTAATGCGTTAGCTGCGGCACTAAACCCCGGAAAGGGTCTAACACCTAGCACTCATCGTTTACGGCGTGGACTACCAGGGTATCTAATCCTGTTTGCTCCCCACGCTTTCGAGCCTCAGCGTCAGTTACAAGCCAGAGAGCCGCTTTCGCCACCGGTGTTCCTCCATATATCTACGCATTTCACCGCTACACATGGAATTCCACTCTCCCCTCTTGCACTCAAGTTAAACAGTTTCCAAAGCGTACTATGGTTAAGCCACAGCCTTTAACTTCAGACTTATCTAACCGCCTGCGCTCGCTTTACGCCCAATAAATCCGGACAACGCTCGGGACCTACGTATTACCGCGGCTGCTGGCACGTAGTTAGCCGTCCCTTTCTGGTAAGATACCGTCACAGTGTGAACTTTCCACTCTCACACTCGTTCTTCTCTTACAACAGAGCTTTACGATCCGAAAACCTTCTTCACTCACGCGGCGTTGCTCGGTCAGACTTCCGTCCATTGCCGAAGATTCCCTACTGCTGCCTCCCGTAGGAGTCTGGGCCGTGTCTCAGTCCCAGTGTGGCCGATCACCCTCTCAGGTCGGCTATGTATCGTCGCCTTGGTGAGCCGTTACCCCACCAACTAGCTAATACAACGCAGGTCCATCTGGTAGTGATGCAATTGCACCTTTTAAGCAAATGTCATGCAACATCTACTCTTATGCGGTATTAGCTATCGTTTCCAATAGTTATCCCCCGCTACCAGGCAGGTTACCTACGCGTTACTCACCCGTTCGCAACTCATCCAGAGAAGCAAGCTCCTCCTTCAGCGTTCTACTTGCATGTATTAGGCACGCCGCCAGCGTTCGTCCTGAGCCAGGATCAAACTCTCATTAAAAGTTTGAGTTCTCACTCATTTCTGTCACTGACAGATTTATTGTTTTTTCATTGTTCAGTACTACAACCTTAGTTGTAGCGCCCTGCACATTGGTTCGTCTTGTTCAGTTTTCAAAGGTCTTTGTCACTTACTTCTCTCAAGTGACAACTATATTAGTATATCACAGTCGCTTTCGCTTGTCAACACTTTTTTGAAACTTTTTTAACTTTTTTTCATCAAGTGCCTCAACCACAACATACCATAGTCCGTACGGGATTCGAACCCGTGTTACCGCCGTGAAAAGGCGGTGTCTTAACCCCTTGACCAACGGACCTGAGCTGTTATTTTCAACTCTTACTATTATACAGACTTTTCAAACTTTGTCAACTACTTTTTAAACTTTTT
>CAJNCB010000016.1:0-2835 GCA_905221155.1 bacterium
TTTCATTCCTAAACTTGGAGCCTAAGGTCTCAAAGTTTTCCCCGACCAGAACATTCACTATTCTGGTCTTTTCACCACGGCGACCATTATCGTATTTGGCGACTTCGTCGCGTTATTCTTATATCTTTACTTAATCGCCTTGCTTCCGATATCGGTTCGGTAGAAGAGCCCTTCTGTGTTTTGTTTGTCGAGTTGGCTGTAGATAGTGTTTTGGGCTTCTTTGACGGTGTCTGCTGTGGTAACTAGCATATAAACACGTCCACCGTTTGATAGCAGTGCTCTGCTATTTTCCGCAAACTTAGCCCCTGCATAATAGGTGATAATGTCGCCTTCTGTCTTGGCTGGCAACTTGACACCTTTTTCATAGTCTAGCGGATAACCATTGGATGCGACAACCACACCCAGCGTCACACCCTTGTCCGTCCACGTGATCTTCGGATCCTTACCATCGAGAATATCCGTGATATTTTGCGCAAAATCAGAGGTTAATCGAGGTAGAATAATCTGAGTTTCAGGATCTCCAAAGCGAGCGTTAAACTCGATGACCTTAGGTCCATCAGCTGTCAAGATAAGCCCTGCGTAAAGGACACCCAGATAAGGGCGACTTTCTTTAATCATCCCTTCGAGGACTGGCTTGACAATGGTGTCGACCGCTATATCAACTACACTATGTGGTAAGTGTGGAACTGGCGCATAGGCACCCATACCACCCGTGTTAGGCCCTTTGTCGCCATCATAGGCACGTTTGTGGTCCTGAGCCGTTGGCATGATGTAGAACTTATCACCATTGACAAAGGCAAAGAGTGAAAATTCCTCCCCATCAAGGAATTCCTCAATAACTACACGCGCACCTGAATCACCGAATTTATTGTCCAATAGCATCTCATGAGCTGCTTCGACTGCTTGCTCAACCGTCTCCGCAACGACGACACCCTTCCCAAGCGCCAAGCCATCCGCCTTGACTACGATAGGCGCACTCTGCTTTTCGATATAGGCCTTAGCTTCCTCGAAATCTGAGAATGTGCCATAGACTGCTGTCGGAACGCCGTATTTAACCATGATTTCCTTGGCAAAATCCTTAGACCACTCAAGTTCAGCCGCAGCCTTAGTCGGACCAAAAGCTTTGAGTCCTGCCGCATTGAAATCATCCACAATCCCAGCCGCAAGGGCGTCATCTGGCCCGATAAAGGTCCAAGCAATATCGTTGGTTTTTGCAAACTCAATCAATTTAGAATGTTCGGAAATATAGATATTTACCAATTCCAAACTATCAAGAGTCATCCCATCATTCCCAGGAGCTACAAATACTTTTTCAACGTCTTTTGACTCAAGCAACTTCTTAGCAATCGCATGTTCACGACCACCCGAACCGACAACTAACAGCTTCATTCCTCAACCTCTTTTGCGAATTATTTACTAATATTATACCACAAACGTTCGTTTTAATCTTGTTTCACTCCGCGTTTTTACGCAAAAAAGGAAAGAAACTGTTTTCTTCCCTTTACCTTCTTAATGTCTAAAATGTCTCACGCCTGTAAAGACCATAGTCAAGCCATATTTATCCGCAGCTTCGATAGACTCTTGGTCACGGACCGATCCACCTGGCTGGATGATAGCCTTAATACCTGCTTTGGCGATTTCTTCCACATTATCCGCAAATGGGAAGAAGGCATCCGAGGCAAGGACAGCACCATCAAGACGGTCTTTAGCTTGGTCAATCGCAATACGGACGGAAGCCACACGGTTAGTCTGACCTGGGCCAACACCAAGTGTCATGTGGTCGTTGGTTACAATGATTCCGTTTGATTTGACGTATTTAATAGCCTTCCAAGCGAACTCAAGAGCTGTCGCTTCTGTCTCAGTTGGCTGGCGTTTGGTCACCACTTGCCAGTCAGCTGGGCTTTCCTTGACCACGTCTTGGTTTTGCACCAGAAGTCCACCAACTACACCTGTGTATTCAGCTTCCACTTCGCTAGCCTCTTGAGCATCAAATGGCAAGGCAAGGATACGCAAGTTTTTCTTTTTGTTGGTCAAAATAGCTAGCGCTTCATCCGTATAGCTCGGTGCGATGATGATTTCAAGGAAAACGCCGTGCATCTTCTCAGCTGTCGCAGCATCCACCTCACGGTTAAGAACAACGATACCACCAAAGATAGACACTGGGTCAGACTCATAAGCGTAGTCCCAAGCAGTCTCGATGTCATCAGCCTGACCGATTCCACATGGGTTCATGTGTTTGAGAGCCACAACGGTTGGACGGTCTTTAAAATCACGGATGATACGAATGGCCGCATCAGCGTCACGGATATTATTAAATGACAATTCTTTCCCGTTGAGCTGTTTCGCTGAAGCAATCGAGTAGTCAGTCGGCAAGGCTTTTTGGTAGAAGTCCGCGTCTTGTTGAGGGTTTTCACCGTAACGCATAGCTTGTTTAAGGTCATAAGTCAAGGTCAACTTTTCAGGCTTGCTTTCTCCGACTTGAGCTGTGAAATACTCTGCAATCAAGGCGTCATAAGCCGCTGTGTGACGGAAAACCTTGGCTGCCAAACGTTGACGCGTTTCGTAAGTCGTTTCACCATTAGCTGCCAATTGTCCCAAAACCACAGCATAGTCAGCTGGATCTACCACAACTGTTACGCTGGCATGATTCTTCGCTGCCGAGCGAAGCATAGATGGCCCACCGATATCAATGTTTTCAACTGCATCAGCGTAAGTCACGTCTGGTTTGAGGATGGTTTCCTTAAATGGGTAAAGGTTTACCACAACAAGATCAATGAGCTCAATCTGGTTCTCCTTAGCTGCTTCCAAGTGACTATCCAAGTCACGACGAGCCAA
>CAJNCB010000017.1:0-2760 GCA_905221155.1 bacterium
ATATAAAAGAATTATATAGATAATAAGATAGCTTTATCTATAGTATAAAATAGTATTTGATAATGATATTAAAGTTAAAAAAGCATTTGATAAAGAGTGTATAAAGCGTTTAAGATATAAAGAAAATACTATATTACCGATAGGTAAAATAGTATTTGACAAAATGGCTTGATTGATTTTTGAAAAAGGGTAAAAAGGGCAGAAAAAATCCCGATTTCTCGGGATTTTAGTTAGATTGTGTATGAGTGAGCGCCTAACACGTCTAGAAAGTCCTGTATTTCGGCTTTAGGAAGCGTGTTTCTGCGTCTGCCTTTCTTTCCTGCGTTCTTCCAGTCAGAAGCCTTAAAAGGCTTGTCTGAGAGCCTGAAAGAGTTGAGCCAATCCATTTTCTCGGCTACAGTCATATCTGTAGAAGCTAGTTGGTCGATAGTCCATAGACCTTCCCTGAACCCACGTACACAAGAGGTCAATTTAGTCCATGCAAGCCCAGACTTTTCAAAAACTCGTGTCCCTGTTGCATTTGTAAGGATTTTCGTAAAGAAAATATCCCAATGTTTAGCAGTTCTGAGAGCTGAACAAAGCTCTTTTTTCTGTTGATATAGCACGGCTTCATTAACATCAGTATAAGGAACTGTTCTAAAGTTGGCGATTTCGTAGATATTACCGTTAAAATCAACGTGAACAGTGGTTATAGAAGCCTTGTCGGGCTTTCTTTTCAAGTCAAAATCCATAGAGACCTTACGTGATACGGGAACAACTTTAAAGAGTGAACCCTGTGACAATTCTTTAAATGTCGTCCACACATCATCAGAGTAAGCCACACGATCATCACGGGATAGACAGGCTTCTATGAACCATTGTCTATCCTCTACAGAACCGCTAGGATAGGGGCTTTTTGTTGAGTTGTGGGCACACACCCCACAAGTCTCTGGAGCCATGTTCCCACGGGTCGTCAAGTTCAGAAGCTGAGTCTGGTGGTGTTTGATTTCCCAGATACTATCGTCCGTATTGTTGGTAAGGTAGTTACGGCTTTCTCTGGTAAGATTGACAAAACCGTATAAATCAAAGGCTTCAAGCTCTTCCACGGTTGGAATATCTGCGATAAATCCGTCTGTGGTAACTGAGTAAACCCGATAACCTTTAGTGTTGGCTGCATTCATGGTTGCATACAGTAAAGCACGTACATAGGAGGTCGTCAGACAGGCGCTGACGGGGTTAGTAATAGCTGAGTCCCCAAGTTGTGTCATTTCTTGGGAATAGGCGTCCCACGTCGTCTTATCAACGACGTTCTGGGCGTTCTTGCCGTAAATACTGTTTACCATGGTTTTAAGAATAAGCTCTTCCAGAGATTTCTTACCATGGAGATTTTTCGCCTTGCGTCTGTCTTCCACAAGCATTTTAACGGCATGGGCTAAAGAGTGGGAAGGCTTCCCGTCTTTCATACGGATATTAAGCACCCAGCCACGTTCTACCTCAATCTCTGCGCCTAATTTTAGAGCCAGATATAGCTCTGGACCGCAAGCGTAAACTCTATCCAAACCTTTAGAAGTCAAGGCTGAGATAAGTCTACCCTCAATGTTAACAGGCAAGCAAGGATGTAAAACATTATTAGGGAATTTGTACGACACACGGGCAAAAAGTGGTGTCATAGGGTTGTAGTCGCCTTTTTCATCTAGGAAAGTATCAAGCGTAAGTTTGGCGTTGCTGATTTCCACTTTAACAGGATTGTCCCAGTCAATATCAGGCACTAGACACATAGCGGTCGGATAGGCGTTCTGTAGGTCAAAGTCATTGGTAAGACCTTTAAACCAACCGATTTCCATAGACGCATTGAGTCCGCCATGATACGCTTGACTAGAATACATTAGAATGTCTCTGACACGTTCATTGACAGGCTCTTTATTACTTGCTACTAAGAAGCCAGGGTTCACTAAATCTTTAACAAGACCCTTTTTGACACGTTGCACGCCACGGTATTCACGGTCAAAGTCTTCATTGCTCTGTACCTCTAGATAGTCTTTCATAAAGGTTCTAACGACCTTAGCAGTTGCAGAAGTCAAGGTGACAGGCATTTCCTTATTGTAACCGTACAGAGCAGAAGCATAAAGCATAGTTACAGTTGCGTCCCTGCTGGCGTACTCGAAGTATAAACAAGGGTCAGCATTAAGGAATGCGTCCATATGTTCCTTGTCTATTGACTCGTCAGCAAGTTTCGGGATCTTCACGGCGTCCCCAAGGTCAGCAAGACCTTTCTTCCCTGCTGGCGCCTGCGCCATAGTATCACGGAAATTCAAGGTTAAAGGATAAAGATAAGAGTTTGAAGCATATCCTTTTTTTCTAGATTTAATGGTACGTGATACAGGGTTTAAAGAGATAGCACCACCTTGGATTTCAGAAAGATATCTCAAATAAAAATCATAGTCACTACTAGATTTTAAAGTAGAGATATCAACCTTTCCAGCGTGACAAACTAAAGTGACGTTATGCTTAAAAGGGAACTCATGACGAAGCCGTGACCATTTCCATTCACGTTCAAAAGGTTTGGCAAATTTATTGATTACACCGTCTTCATGACCTTTTTCAATGGTGTAATCTACGGCTTCCCACTTACCAGCGCTATTTTTGAAAAGTGGGTGGATAGCACCAGCGAAAGCCACCATATCATCTTTATTATAGAACTTGCGCCAAACCTGTTGACCAGCACCATTAAAACCCACACAAGCTTCATGATACACGTATTTTGACGACTCAAAAGCGGTG
>CAJNCB010000018.1:0-2466 GCA_905221155.1 bacterium
GATCTATTGAAATTCCTTGACATCTCCATCATAAGTCGCCCATCATCTGAATCTATTTTAGAAGACACAACACTTTTTATTCAAATTATATATAAAATGGAGAAGAGCAAAATCTTCTCCAAATACATACTTTACCTCACTCAAGAGGTCTAGCAATCTATAACTAGAAACTCATTAAAATTTTGAACAAATTTTACTCATTATCCTTCTTACGAAGAACGATACTTAGACCACTCAAAATTCCAACAAATCCGAATGCTGCCAAGGCTGCGTTCGATTCCGTACCAGTATTTGGCAATTGAGCTACCTCAGTTGATGGAGCTGGGTAAGTGTTTCCATCTGGATTGTAATTTGAAGGTACTGGTCTATTCGGAACTTCTGGTGTTCCCGAATCTTCTGCCACAGGTACAGGTGGTTTTGGAGTCTCGTTTCGTTGAGGTCTTGGAGCTGGTTGTGGTGTAGGTGCAGGAGCTGGAGTTGGAGTCGGAATTGGATTTGGCTCTGGCTGTGGTTTTGGTTCTTCAGGAATCTTCAACTCTGGAATTTCTACAACTGGAGGATCTAACGGAACTACTCCACCATCAAATTCTGGCACTTCCACTTTAGGAGCATCAATTTGCATTACATATTGGTAAACAATAGTAGTAACACCTTCTTTAACCAATCCTTTTTCTTCCACAGTATTTTTAAACTTATCACCTGCTGGAAGAACACGTTTCAATCGGAATGTCACTCCATCTACTTCGATCGTTTCTGGTGGTGTCACCGCATATTCTTCACCAGTCGCTTTGTAAGTCGTTTCTTCTTTATCACCAGTAGTTGTAGTTGTCGCTTCAGCTACAATGACGTTGTTCTTAGCGACTATATCATCCGCAAGGAAGTTCTCATTAATATCAACAAATTTAACAATAACTGTTCCTTTTTTGTCTTTTGCGTAATCACGTACACTATTTGGTTTATTTTGAGAATATTTAACTACTACTGATGAATCTTTAGATTCATGTGTTACAGTTAACTCATCTACCTTAGCTTTGTCTACAGTGTAATCTTTGATTTCTGGTGACACTACTTTAACAAGTTTTTGTTCTGGAGTCCAATCACTTGTATACGTCACTTCACCTGTTCTACTGTTGATTTCGGCAGTTCTTGTGAAGCGAGCTTTTTGTTCAACTGGTGCACTTGCTTCCTGACCTGCTTTTGGTCCATTTTCATACACATAAGTGATGTTACGTTTCACTTCTGTTAGTAGACCTAGGTCTTTGTATGTGCGGCCTTTTGGATCATTAGGAATCTTATCCTCTGGTTTTGGAGGATTTTGATCACCATCGTTAGGTTTAGTTGGATCTACTGGAATAATGTAGTCATATTGGTATACAACTGTCGTAGTCCCTTCTTTCACCCTACCTGTTTCTTCTGTAGTGTTATTGAATTTATCAGAAGCTTCATATACACTGCTGTATTTGTATTTCTTACCATTAGCTTCGATAACGTCTTTACGACTCTCTACAGTGCTGTATTCTTCATTTGTTGGTGTATAAGCAGTTTCTTCACGATCTGCGTAAACTTTTGTCGTAGCTTTTTCTACTACTGCATTATCTTTAACAGTTACCGCTTCACTGATTTCATTTCCTTGAGCGTCTACATACTTAACAACTACAGAACCTTTTTTGTCTTTTGCTGCATCATGTTCGATAATTTCAGGATTTTCACGGTATTTAATAATTTCGCTACTGTCTTCAGATTCGTGCGTTACTGCTAATTCAGCTACTTTTTCTTTATCAACTACATATTTATCGATTTTTGGTGATACTACTTCTGCAAGTTTTTGTTCTTTAGTCCACTCACTTGTGTAGATCACTTCACCAGTTCTACTGTTGATCTCTGCAGTTCTTGTGAAGCGTGCATTTTGGTTAACAGGTGCACTAGCTTCTTGGCCTGCTTTTGGTCCATTTTCGTATACATAAGTGATATCACGTTTAACTTCTTTTAGTACACCTAAATCTTTGTATGTACGACCTTTTGGATCGTTAGGGATTTTATCCTCTGGTTTTGGAGTTTTCGGCGTATTATCACTTGGTTTATTTGGATCACTTGGTTTATTTGGATCACTTGGAGTTCCGTCCCCTGGGTTCGGATTATTCGGAGTATTATCATTTGGTTTAGTAGGATCTACTGGGATAACATAATCGTATTGGTAAACAACTGTTGTAGTTCCTTCTTTCACCTTACCTGTTTCTTCTAATACGTTGTTGTACTTATCAGAAACTTCATACACTCCACGGAAGACATATTTTTTACCATCTTTAGTAATTGTATCAACTTTTTTCTCAGCGGCATTGTAGTTTACATCATGTTCTGTTACTTCATCACGAGTCGACAGTACAACCTCTCCTGACTTAGTAGCGTATGTTTTCGTTGTTTTGACAACTGCATCTGTCACTACATTTTCTGCGTCTTTGATTTCAT
>CAJNCB010000019.1:0-2387 GCA_905221155.1 bacterium
GAAGCCTTAATCAACGCTGTAAAAGTACAAGAAGAAGTAACACGTACTATTAAGTATGTATACGAAGATGGTACTCCAGTAGCAGAGTCTGATTTAACAAGTGTAGCTGATAAGAAAGTTAAAACACTTAAATTCACTCGTTCTGGTAAGATTAATGTAGCAACAGGAGAAATCACATACGGAGATTGGTCAGCTGATCAAACATTCGAGGCAGTAACTTCTCCAACACTTGAGAAATACACTGCGGCAGTTGCAGGTGTAACACCAGCAGTTGCAGACGTACCAGCGAAAACTGTAGCGGCTACAGATAAAGACTTTGAAGAGACAGTAATCTACTCTACAAAACCAACAACTGTAGACCCTAACAAACCAACAGATCCAACAAATCCAAATGTTACTCCACAACCTGATGATGTAGTACCTAATGATCCAAAAGGACGTACGTACAGAGAACTAGGTTTAGTTGAAGAAGTAACACACACAGTTCACTACAAACTTGAAGACGGTTCAGATGCAGGTATCGCTGATAATGTACAAACATTAACATTTACACGTACTGCAGAGGTAGATCCAGTAACAGGAGCAATCTCTAACTACGGTACATGGAAAGCTAGAGGTGGAGATACAACAATTGATGCTGTAACAACACCAAATAAAGATGGATATGTGGCTTCAGCGAAAACATCTACAGAACGTACAAATGTATCAGCTACGGATAAAGATAGTGAAGAAACAATTATCTACCGTAAACTTGGTTCATATGTACCAGTAGTACCAGAAGGCATCACACCTCCGGCAGATGCTGACCTAAATCCAAAACCATATCCAAATGCAACTCCAGCAGATCCTACAAAACCAGGAACACCTACTGAAACACCAGTAGTACCATACATCCCTGGAACAACACCAGTAGGACCAAATGGAAAACCATTGACACCGAAAGATCCTAACAATCCAACCAAAGGATATGAAGTACCAGGCTTACCAACAGATCCAACAGAGAACACTACAATTACCTATGTTAAAGATGGATCACAAGTAGCGGTTGTTCACTTCATCGAAGTAAACAGTGAAACGGATAAGACTGAAAAAGGTGCAGTTGCAGAATCAGTAGTAGATACTGGTGATACAGGTAAAGCATTCACTAAAGCTGCTGATGTAACATCAACAATTGAAGCACTTAAAGCTAAAGGATACACAGTTGTTGAAAACAACTACCCAACAGATGGTACATTCGATGCAGATTCTAAGACTAACCAAGTATACAAAGTCCTAGTAACTGCTAAGCCAATTACTGTAAATCCAAACGACCCAACTCCAACTAAAGATCAACCAATCGATCCAAATAATCCAACAGGACCAAAATGGACTCCAGAGTTAATCAAAGAGTTAGAAGACGGACGTAAAGAGGAAGTGAAACGTACAATCAAGTATGTTTACGCAGATGGTTCAAAGGCTGCTGATTCAGTACAAGAAACTAAAGAGTTCAAACGTTCAGCAACTATCAATCCAGTAACTGGTAAGGTTACATTCGGAGAATGGTCACCAGCTCAAACATTTGAAGCTGTAACTTCACCAAAAGTTACAAACTTCACTCCAGATAAAGAGACTGTACCAGCGACAGAAGTAACAGCAACTGCTGAGGATATTACTGAAACAGTAATCTATACTACCAAACCAGCAAATATCGATCCAAGTAAGCCAGTAGATCCAAATACTCCAAATGTTACTCCTAAACCTGAAGACAAAGTACCAAACGATCCAAAAGGACGTACTTACAAAGAATTAGGATTAATCGAAGAAGTAACACACACAGTTCACTACAAACTAGCTGACGGATCAGATGCAGGTATCCCTGACAATGTACAAACATTAACATTCACTCGTACAGCTGACTTAGATCCAGTAACAGGAGCAATCTCTAACTTTGGTACATGGACAGCTAAAGACAATGATACAACAATCGACGCTGTAACAACTCCAAAAAAACCAGGATATGTAGCTTCAGCAGCTAAATCTACAGAGCGTACAGAGGTTAAAGCTACTGATAAAGATAGCGAAGAAACAATCATCTACCGCAAACTTGGTTCATATGTGCCAGTAATTCCAGAAGGAGTAACACCTCCAGCGGATGCTGACTTAACACCAAAACCATATGAAGATCCAACCAGTGAAGATCCTACAAAACCAGGAACACCTACTGAAACTCCAGTAGTACCATACATCCCTGGAACAACACCAGTAGGTCCAAACGGTAAACCATTAACTCCGAAAGATCCTAACGATCCAACGAAAGGATATGAAGTACCGAAACAGCCAGAAGATCCAACTCAAAACACTACAATTACGTATGTTAAAGATGGTTCTCAAGTAGCTCTAGTTCACTT
>CAJNCB010000020.1:0-1996 GCA_905221155.1 bacterium
ATAGATGGTACTCATACTCTTCATAGGCAGTGCCTGTCTGTCCGTAAAGGTGTTCAATCAGATAGCCGAAGTCGTCCTTATCTAACCTGCGGATTTTGAAACGACGAGAGATTTTATTTTCTAAGAGCTTTTCCATCTTCTGAAAACGCAGGATTTCATCATTACTCATACTAACAAAATCGCCCATCAGCTTATGGTTCACATCATAGACAAAATCAGACAAAGCATTTTTTGCTTCAACGGTAAGACTTTTCATAGAAAACTCCTGATCGTTGAGAAGCAACTTAAAGCCGATAAAGAAACGGTAGTTCACTTGATTTTCGCCAATCATGGATATTAAAGCGTCTGTCTGTTGGTCGATTTTGTCATAGGCAACCGCTTTGAGCTTGCCAGTGACTTCATTTTTGGAACGCTCTTGTGCAGAACGTATGCTGGATTCTGTACTGATTTGTAAAGCATGAATTTTGCCATCACGATTTTGTGCGATAAGCTGTCTGAAAGAATCATGCACTTGTATTTTCTGTTCTGGACTTAGAAATGAGTAATTGTAAGGAACAAGCTCATAGTAAGCATAACATTCCCCGTCTTTATTCCAGACGAGATTGTTTTCAATGTATTTAATTGGATATGCCATAAAATTCACTCCTAACTGCTGTAATGGCTTCTTGTGGCTGGTTTCTGCCAAGCGTTACTTTTTTTCCTGCATAGGTCAGCTTTGGTCGCAGTGCATAAGCAATGACAGACTTCAAAAATCCATAAGGCTTTTTACCATCAAAAGTTTTTGTAGACATAAACCATGTGAAAGCCACAGGAATCCCAAAGTATTTGAGAAATGCTCCCTCTATCATGGAAAGAGGGGGCAAGTTGCCAAGTATCATCACTGCAAAGAGTGACACGACAAACCATGTCATTTGCGTAAAGGTTATGGGAAACGGAAGTCTAAAATCATTGATAGAATACAGTACCTTTTCCACAGACCAGATACTGGTATAGCTTCGTATTTTCTTCATGTAATCAATCCTTTCATAAAAAATAGGGGTAGCTGATTGAGCCACCCCGTAAAATAGAAAATCTGCCAGTAGTAATGTACCGACAGATTTAATAGACGATTTCAAAAATCCCATGATTGGTTGAGATAAACGTTCCTGAAAGGTCTAAATCCCGACCATAGGCTTGATAATCAATATAGTTTTGAAGACTAGCTGGTACTTCGCCTAAAGCACCCGTTTCTTCAATGTAGTAGCGTGCCACGTCATACATATCATCACAATCGGAATGAATGATAATATCCTCTTGATGTTCGCTTAGTTCTTCAATGCTTGAAAAATGAGTGAGCAGAGCAGATAGCTCCGATTGTAATTCTTCGGGTAATTCCGATACCATTTCCCATAGTCGATTGAGTTCGCCAATGGAAGTGTATTCGTCAACCGTAAAGGGTAACTCGTAGTCATGAATGGCGTATTCCTCATATTCATCATTCAAGCCGATTTTCTCTTTGACTTCCTCAAAGTCAATGGGAAAGGTAAACCACGCACCGACCAATTCGCCCTCATTGTATTTGCCTAAATTCGAAATATAGACTTGCATATCGTCCATATATTCACGTCCTTTCTTTGTAGAGATTCAAAAATCCCTACCGCACTTCGTTTGGTGTACCATTCCTTTGCGGAACATAAGAAAACCACTTATATTCCACAAAAGAACGGTTTTATTTAAGCACCAATAATGCGATTGAATAGCTCTAGTAAAATGTCTTTTACTCCAGCAGCGTTGAAGACTAAGCCAACCGCAATAATCGCAATAATTAAAAAGCCAATCAGTTTGCTAAACTCACGCTTGAAGCCAAGATACAAGCCAATCACAACGATTGCTAAAAGCACCAGTGATTGAGCGTTTGATAGAAACCAGTTATAAAGGTTTTGTCCAAAATTCATAAAAATGTTCTCCTCTCTATATTCAATGAATTTGTATTTGAGTTATTTTTTTGTTGTTATCA
>CAJNCB010000021.1:0-1956 GCA_905221155.1 bacterium
GTGGCTTCTTTGTCCTAGGTGGTCAACCAAGTTCTGTACGTGCTGATGTGGTCAATCCGACCCCTGCTCAAGTTATGCCAGATGCTACTTCGGTGAGTGAAAAGAGTGACTTACCAGTAGAACTTCTCAAAGAAGCAGTCGATACCGCTCTTCCATCAGAGCAGGTAGACGCAACACCTAAAGCAAGCTTGGATGCTACAAGCTCTCCAGAAAAAGCAGATGCAGGTGCTAAAGAGCCAGTAGTAGCACCCAAAGAAGAAGTACAAGCAAAACCAGAATCTAAGAAACAAACAGAAGATGCGGTTAAACCTGCGACAAATCCTGCGCCTACAGTTTCTGGACAAGACCGTGAAGCAAATGAAGCGCAGCCAGCAACTACCCCAGCTGAAGTCCAAAAAGGCGTAGCTGATAATACTAAAGACACAGTGGACGTTCCAGCAACTTACTTGGATAAAGCTAATTTCCCAGGTCCATTCACAGCCGGTGTTAACCAAGTCATTCCTTACGAGTTCTTCGCCGGTGACGGTATGTTGACTCGTCTTATCTTGAAGGATTCAGACAAGGCCCCATGGTCAGACAATGGTTCAGCTAAAAATCCCGCCCTTCCACCAGTAGAAAACTTAGGCAAAGGTCTTTACTTCTATGAAGTAGACTTGGCAGGAACTCAAGGCAAATCAGATAAAGATCTTCTTGACCTCTTGAAACAAAATGGTACACAAAGTTATAAAGCCACTATCAAGGTATACGGTGCTAAAGATGGTAAGGCCGATTTAAGCAACCTCGTAGCAACAAAAGATTTGGATGTCAACTTGAACGGCTTGACCACCCCAGCTGAAGTGCAAAAAGGTGTGGCCGACAATACTAAAGACACAGTGGATGTTCCAGCCTCTTACTTGGATAAAGCGAACTTCCCAGGCCCATTCACAGCCGGTGTTAACCAAGTTATCCCATATGAATTCTTCGCTGGTGATGGTATGTTGACTCGCCTTATCTTGAAAGCATCCGACAAAGCTCCATGGTCAGACAACGGTTCAGCTAAAAACCCCGCTCTTCCACCAGTGGAAAAATTGGGCAAAGGCCTTTACTTCTACGAAGTAGACTTGGCAGGTACCCAAGGTAAATCTGATAAAGAGCTTCTAGACCTCTTGAAACAAAACGGCACTCAAAGTTATAAAGCTACTATCAAAGTGTACGGTGCGAAGGACGGCAAGGCCGATTTGACTAATCTCGTAGCGACAAAAGATTTGGATGTCAACTTGAACGGCTTAACTACTCCAGCTGAAGTGCAAAAAGGTGTGGCCGACAATACTAAAGACACAGTAGATGTGCCAGCTACTTACTTGGATAAAGCGAACTTCCCTGGTCCATTCACAGCTGGTGTCAACCAAGTCATTCCATACGAATTCTTCGCTGGTGACGGTATGTTAACTCGCCTTATCTTGAAAGCCTCAGACAAGGCTCCGTGGTCAGACAATGGTTCAGCTAAAAATCCAGCCCTTCCACCAGTAGAAAAATTAGGCAAAGGCCTTTACTTCTACGAAGTGGACTTGGCAGGGACTCAAGGTAAGTCAGACAAAGATTTACTTGACCTCTTGAAACAAAACGGTACTCAAAGCTATAAAGCTACCATCAAAGTGTACGGTGCTAAAGACGGCAAGGCAGACTTGAGCAACCTTGTAGCGACAAAAGATTTGACAGTGAACTTGAATGGACATCATTCTTTGATTCCGATGCAGTCAGGTTTCGTCCCATCTTCTAATGGTTCAGCTATGCCGGCTCCAATGATGAATAGTCATCAAGATGCGTCTAAGATGAACGCTCAAATGCCTAGTGCCAATCAAGATGAGATGAAATCTAAAATGCCAGCTGCTAGTCAGGATAAGATGATGCCTAACAAAGAGCAGGACAAAACCATGAATGCTAGCCAGTCTATGGCAACACCAGGCATGAAACAAG
>CAJNCB010000022.1:0-1926 GCA_905221155.1 bacterium
GGTGTCGCTACAAAAGAATTTGTATTATATGTTTTCAAAAAATCCTTTCGTAGCGTATCCATTAATACTAGAACAACCTTCATTTCCTACCTCGTTTTAATCTAAACAATGATTCCAAAATATGATAAAAAGATAGAAACTCCAATAATCACAAAAATCATTGACACAACGTATTTACCATTCCATTTTTTCATTAAATACAAACAAACTAATGTAAGAATTAAAGGCAACATATTTGGTAATACTTTATCAAGAGTATCTTGAAGCACTATGGCCCCATCGCCTTCACCAAATTGTAACCCTAATTTTAACTTAACTGTAGATGTAATTAACGCACCCGCTACCATTACACCAAGAACATTCGCCGATGTTGAAATTCTATCTAAAATCTTTTTCCCATTTGCCGATGTTAATAATTCTTTCCCTTTACTATATCCTATGTGGATACTGTAATATTTCAAAGGGAAATATAAACCATTTATCAGCAAGAACATCAATATTGGCCCCATCCAATTTCCTTGAACTGCAAATGAAGCCCCTATGCTTCCTGCAATCGGAAACCATGTAAAGTTCAATAAACTATCACCCAAACCAGCCAAAGGCCCCATCAAACTTGTTTTTACAGCAATGACAGATTCTTTTTCATCTTCAGTAGTAGTTTCTTCTAATGCAGTTGTAACACCTAATATGAACGGAATAAGCACTGGATGACTATTAAAAAACTCTAAATGGCGTCTTTGAGCATTAACACATTCTTCTTTACTTTTACCTTTGTATAATTTAGACAAAACTGGTGTCAGTGCAAATAGAGTACTTAGACTTTGTAATCGCTCATAATTGTGAGAGAATTGAATCATCTGACAACGCCAAAACATTTTATTCAAATCTTTTTTTGTTATTTTATTTTCGTTGATCATAAATCAAACTCTCCTTCCCCATCTGCAACAATTACACTCGATTCCTCAGAATCTCCGTTTTTTTCTATTCCACCACGATTCATTAAAATATCATACAAGGCAGCTGCTGCAAGAGCAAAAATTGCAATGCCAACAGTTGGTATTTGTAAAAATGTGGCTAATGCAAAACCTAGTGTAAGAAAAATCCACATATTCTTTTTCAACATCATTGAAAGTAGCATAGCAAGACCAACTGCTGGAATAAGTTTAGAAGCAACTGTCAATCCAGTTAAGGCAAAAGCTGGAATAACACCTAATGCAGCTTCTACTGCTGGAGCACCTAACCATACTGAGATAAACACTGGTACAGCTCGACTTAAAAAGAAGAATAAACCGCCCAAATACTGCAACTTATCAATTTTTCCAAATTCACCCGATTGAACAATCTTATCTGCCGTATGTACTAATGATACATTAGTGGTCATTATAATCATACTTAGTTGTTGAACTAGAAGCGCAACAGGTACCGCAACTGCAACACCTGCAGCCTCACCACCGCCTGATAAAATACCGATAGCGACACCAACAACAGCCCCTGAAATAACATCAGGTGGTTGATAGGCTCCTACATTATTTGTTCCTAACCACAATAGCTCAAGAGTACCAGCGATAATCAATCCCTGCCCTGGGTCTCCCAGCAAGAATCCTACTACTACACCTGCTAATAATGGTTTTCGAAAGCCAAGGTGTGGTCCAAACTGGTCAAGAGCACATAGCCCCGCCCAAATCGCCACAATAAGCGCTTTGAAAATCATAAGATTTTCTCCTTTCTTTTATTTTTCTTTTGAATTTCATTTAAGCAATAAAGGTCTTAAACTAACGTTTTATAATCCACCCTAGGATCTTTAGGAACCATTTGTACATTGATATGAATTCCTTCATTCATCAAATCAACAAAGGCTTGATGTTCCTCGTCTGTTACAGAGATTGCTTTCTCTAATCTTTTACGTCCTTCTTTAAATCTCATCCC
>CAJNCB010000023.1:0-1845 GCA_905221155.1 bacterium
TCCAACCTCTTTTTCTGTATCTTAATGGAATTGCATACCACCATCAACGATAATGGTTTGTCCTGTAATGTAGTTTGAATCTGGTCCTGCAAGGAAGCTGACGGCAGCAGCTACATCTTCTGGTTCAGATAGACGTTTTAGAGTAATATCTTTTGCAAATGTCTGCATACCCCATTCGTCATCTTTTCCTGCATTTTTACCAACTTCATGAGCGATATCGTACATCATTGGTGTTTTCACAATACCTGGTGCGTAGGCGTTAACAGTGATGCCTGAGTCTGCTAAATCACGTGCTAATGTTTGCGTAATTCCTCGAACAGCAAATTTGGTTCCACCGTAAACAGTTAGATTTGGGTTACCGACAACACCGGCTTGAGAGGTTGCGTTGATAATTTTACCTCCGTGGCCAAGTGCTTTAAATTGCGCTTGTGCAGCTTGTGAACCCCAAATGACACCACCAACGTTGATTCCGAAAGTACGTGTAAATTGTTCCTCAGTAATTGTATCAAGAGGAGTAGTTGGAGCAACACCAGCGTTATTTACGACAACATTCAAATCACCAAAATGGTCAACAACCTTTTGAAATGCTTGTGCAACTTCGGCCTGTTTCGAAACATCGGCCACGACAGCAAAGGCATTTTCAGCTGATAATTCGGCAACAGCTTTTTCAGCTGTTTCAGGATTGTAGTCTAAGACTCCTACCTTAAAGCCATCTTGAACCAATCGTTTTGCGATTGCAAAACCGATTCCTTGACCTGCACCTGTGACAATAGCAACTTTAGACATATGATTCCTCCTTGGTATCCACGATACCATTCAAACGTTCATAAAAGAACAGCAAAGTTGTAAAAATTAGTTCCAATTAGGGAATAAATAACTCATTAGAACTATATTGACATTATATACCTTTGAAAAAAATGTTTCAAATAAACACTACCGTTTTTACAGAATTTTAACCTGAAATTTCCAATCAATTTTCTTGAAACCCTTTCCTACTTTTGATAGACTAGTATCTAGTTTTTGAAAAAAGGAGAAAGAAAATGAAAAAATTTGTTGCTGAATTAATCGGTACTTTCATGCTTGTGTTCATTGGGACAGGAGCTGTTGTTTTTGGAAATGGTCTTGATGGCTTAGGTCACCTTGGAATCGCCTTTGCCTTTGGTCTGGCAATCGTGGTTGCTGCTTACTCAATCGGAACTGTTTCAGGTGCTCACTTGAACCCAGCGGTTTCGATTGCTATGTTTATAAACAAACGTTTGTCATCAAAAGACCTTATCAATTACATCCTTGGACAAGTTGTTGGAGCTTTCATCGCTTCTGGCGCTGTCTTCTTCCTCTTGGCGAACTCAGGTATGTCAACTGCTAGTCTTGGTGAAAATGCCTTGGCAAACGGTGTCACTGTCTTTGGTGGTTTCTTATTTGAAGTTATCGCAACCTTCTTGTTTGTCTTGGTTATCATGACCGTGACTTCAGAAAGCAAGGGAAATGGAGCGATTGCTGGTTTGGTAATCGGTTTATCCTTGATGGCCATGATTCTTGTGGGCTTGAACATCACAGGACTTTCAGTAAATCCAGCCCGTAGTTTGGCACCAGCTGTCTTTGTAGGTGGCGTAGCCCTTCAACAAGTATGGATTTTCATCCTTGCCCCAATCGCTGGTGGAGTTCTTGCAGCCCTTGTTGCTAAAAACTTCCTTGGAACAGAAGAATAATTGAAACTCAAAAAACCTTGCTCCTCGTTTTGAGGAACAGGGCTTTTTTGTATCTGTTTATACTCAATGAAAATCAAAGAGCAAACTAGGAAACTAGCCGCAGGCTGTACTTGAGTACGGCAAGGCGACGTTGACG
>CAJNCB010000024.1:0-1766 GCA_905221155.1 bacterium
TAACTGCTTATGTCATGGCATAGACATTCTGCAAAAAAGTTGCCTATGAGGCCTTTGAGCCTCTCCCCTTCGGGGCCTGAACAGAGCTGTCTCAAAGGTGCAAAATTCTTTTACTACTACTAGAAAAGAGGTCCATATGGATAACGAAAATAACAAATCTAAACAAGGTCGCTGGGCTCGTAAACGACAAGCACGTAAACAGCCTAAAACATATCGCCAGACTGCTATAAATCGTCTATCTGAGATGTTTAGGGCTGGAAAAGCCACTAAACGCTCATTAGACAAGGCAGAGGGCGAAACAAAAGATAAAATCTATTCTGAACAAACGTTCAAAACATATAGAAAGCAATTCGGCTACTTTATGGATTGGGTATCGAAAGAGTACCCCGAAGCCGTGACTTTAGAGGACGCACACAAACACGCCAATGACTATCTACAACACCTTATAGATAGAGAAATCTCGCCTTATACGATTGCAACTGTAAAAGCTGCAATGGCGAAAGTTTTTGGTGTAACGTCAGCGTCTTTTATCCAAACGCCAGAGCGTGAGCGTTCTGGCGTGAAAAGAAGCCGTTATACTGTAGCAAGTGATAAACACATATCTGAAGCGACTGAGCGCCGTTTGGCTCGTTTTACGAGCGCCACGGGGCTTAGGAGGTCAGAGATGACACGTATCACGTCCGATGATCTTTTCATAGAAAATGGTAAAGCCTACTTAAATGTTACCAAGGGTACAAAAGGAGGTAAAGCCAGAGTCGTGGAAATCATGGGTGCTTCAAAAGAAGAAACAGAGGATATAGTCAGGTTCATTCAATCGAAGAAAGGGAGACTTTTTCCCAAACTTCACTCGAATTTTGACAATCATTTTTACAGAGGTGCTTATGCTATGAGACTTTATCAGCATTACGCACGAAACGAAAAGGATATACCACGGGCAGACCGCTATGTTATGCGGAAAGACCGTGCAGGAGAAACATTTGATAAAAGGGCTATGCAAATAGTTACCAAAAATCTAGGACACAATAGGATTTCAGTCATTGCTCAATCCTACTTGTACCAATAACAAAAAAATTACAAAATTGGATAAAAAACTAGTGAAAAACGGGGTACCTTGTACCCCGTTTATTTTTTCTGTTTATTCGCCATTTCTTCGTTAATCTCACCGTCTTCGTTGATTGCTTCCAGCTGTTCCTCTTTCTCTTCAAGGCTGAACACGATTTGTTTATTATGGCTTGTGCTTTCAATAAAGCTCACTAGCAAGCTAGAAAAGGCTAAACCGTCCTCTAGACGCTCCAAAAGGCTTTCCTCTACTAATTTCTTCACGATGTTTTGTGTAGTTGGATAAGACAGTTCAAGAGCTTTAGAAAGGTGTTTCAACGGTTTGATATAGGTCTTTCTATTGTCCAATGTTTGGGCATGGTGCCATAGATAAGCCAACACTTTAGGCGCATGGTCTTCATTTATTCCAACGCCATAAAGCATGATTTGGAAAAGGAGTCTTTCCAGAACTGCTTTATCAGATGATTTCTTGCTGATTTCAAGCACCTCTGGCTGATGTAGCAAGTGCTTTTTATCAACCATAGAAAGTGTTGTATCATGGTCATTGGTTTTCTTAAATGGTCTTCCTCGCTTCAACTTAGGCATAGTAGCCTTGTTATGTGATTTAGACGGTCTCACACGCTTCGTCTCAGCACCCAGATTTGTTCCTGCTTCTACTCTTTCCACTCTAGGCGGTTGAGAAGCAGGTACTGATGGTGGCACTTGTT
>CAJNCB010000025.1:0-1742 GCA_905221155.1 bacterium
GAAGGAGCTACTGTAGAAGTAACAGCAACAGGGAAATACACTCCAGTAGTTGAACCTGCGACTCCAACTGCAGAAGCAGCAACATCAACAGATGTACAAGGTGCAACTCAAGAGCATCCTGTAACATTCAATGATTCGAAAACAACAATCGATGGTGTTGAGAAAAAAGTACCAATTGATCCAACAACATACACATTATTAGATGAAAATGGACAACCAGCTACAGAAGTACCAGCTAAAGACGCTACAGGAAAAGTAGTCGGTACTTACACTGTTAAAAATGTAGATGGAAAAGCAGTGGCAGTCTTCACACCAACAGATAAAACATATGTTGGTAAAGTAGAACCAGTAACGGTACAAGCAAAAGATAAAAACGGAACACCTGTAACAACTACTTATACACCGAACATTACACCTGTAACACCAACAGGAACACCGACAACTTCTGAAGGAATCCAAGGTTCACCTCAAGAAGGAACTCCAACATTTACACAAGGTAACCCAGTGGCTCCAATTAAAATTGATGAGACACAACCTGCTAAATTAGTAGATCCAACAACAGGTAAACCAACAGATGAACCAACAATTCCAGCTAAAGATGCAACAGGAAAACAAGTTGGTACATACACAATTGATCCAACAACAGGAAAAGTAACCTTCACACCGAATAAAGACTTCGTAGGTACACCAGTACCAGCAACAGTAGAAGTAAAAGATGCGAATGGAACACCAGCAACAGCGACTTATACACCAACTGTTAAACCAGTGACTCCAATCGGTAAAGTGGCATTCACAGAAGATATTCAAGGTGCAACTCAAAGCGGTAAACCAGCCTTTGAAGGTGGTAAAACAACTGTTAATGGTAAAGAAGAAACTGTACCAATGGACGACACTGTACCTGCAACATTTGAAGACGGTTCAACTACAAAAGTAGTACCAAATGAAGGTACTTACACAGTAGCGCCAGATGGAACTGTAACATTCGTACCAGAGAAAACATTCTCAGGTAAAGGTACGACTTTAACAGTTATCCGTAAAGACAAAAACGGAACACCAGCTCGTGGAGAATACACAGCGGTCGTTCACCCAGTCACACCTACAGGATGGGATGTCATCTCTGCAGATATCCAAGGTCAAGAACAACACGGAAAACCTAAGTTCAAAGGTGGAACAGTAGAAATCGGTGGAGAAGAGAAAACTGTAGAGATCGATGAAAATGTAGCACCAGTCGTACTTGACCCAGCTACTAAACAACCAGTAGCAGTTGGAACTCCAATTACTGTTAAAGGAGAAGGAGTATATACGCTTCAACCAGATGGAACAGTGAAATTCGATCCAGAGAAAACATTCGTTGGTGAAGCTAAAGGGGTAATCGTTCAACGTGTTGATAAACTTGGACAACCAGCTATTGGTAAATATCGTCCAATCGTTATCGGAGCTAAACCGAAAGCACAACCAGCTACATCACAAGATGTTCAAGGTCAAGTTCAAAAACAACCTGTTACATTTATCGATAGTGTAGTAGATAAAACGACTGTACCGGATATCAATCACCCAGATGTAAAAGCAGCTACTAAGAAAACTGTACCGATTGACCCAACTTCTTATACGTTATTAGATGAAAATGGACAACCAGCTACGAAAGTTCCTGCCAAAGATCCAAAAGGAAATGTAATCGGGGAATACACTCTTGAAGTAGTAGACGGTAAAGCAGTCGGAGTATTAACACCTAATGCTACATA
>CAJNCB010000026.1:0-1643 GCA_905221155.1 bacterium
ACTGGAGCTAAAGGTGAAAAAGGAGACCAAGGTGAACGCGGTTTAACTGGAGCTAAAGGTGAAAAAGGAGACCGAGGCGAACGTGGTCTCACTGGAGCTAAAGGTGAAAAAGGAGACCGAGGCGAACGCGGTCTCACTGGAGCTAAAGGTGAAAAAGGAGACCAAGGTGAACGCGGTCTCACTGGAGCTAAAGGTGAAAAAGGAGACCAAGGCGAACGCGGTCTCACTGGAGCTAAAGGTGAAAAAGGGGACCAAGGTGAACGCGGTCTCACTGGAGCTAAAGGTGAAAAAGGAGATCAAGGTCAGGCAGGTCATGACGGTGTGACTCCAACCGTAACCGTTAAAGATAATAAAGATGACGGCACTCATACTATCACGATTAACGACGGTAGAGGTAATGTTACAAGTACTGTTGTAAGAGATGGTTTCGATGGAGCAAGTCCATTAGTTGCGACTCAACGAAATGAAGCTGATAAAACAACAACTGTTATCTTCTATTACGATAAAAATGGAAACAACGAATTAGATGCTTCTGATAAGAAATTAAAAGAAGTTGTCATTGCAGATGGTGCCAAAGGTGAAAAAGGTGATCAAGGCGAACGTGGTCTAACCGGAGCGCAAGGTGAAAAGGGAGACCGTGGAGACCGTGGTGAAACAGGAGCAGCGGGACGTGACGGAAAAACTCCAAAAATCACAACTGCTCGTGGAGTAGACGGCCGTAGTACTGATATTACATTTACTATTCCTGGTGAAGAACCTGTAACAGTTAACATTAAAGATGGTAAAGATGGACGTACACCAACCATCGACTTAAATGCCTTAGCAGAAGCAGCAGCAAGATTAAACAATCAAAGAAGCGGAAGAGTAAGAAGAGCTTTAGCAGACGCCCCATCTACAGCACCAGCAGAAAAACCAAGAGAAGGTACTCTTATTACAGCGTACTTTGATAACAATGGCAATGGTCGATACGATGAAGGTATAGATGAATTAATTGCTAAACAACCAATTTATAATGGTACAGACGGTGCCAATGGTGCAGCAGGAGCAGCCGGACGTAATGGTGCTGAACTATTAAGTGGACCTAAACCACCAACATCAAATGATGGTAAAGATGGTGACACTTATATCGATGCAACTACAGGTGATGTTTATAAGAAAGAAAACGGAACTTGGGATAAGATTGGTAACATTCGTGGGCCTCAAGGTCTAAAAGGTGAAGCCGGAGTTGCAGGACCACAAGGGCTACAAGGACCTAAAGGGGACAAAGGTGAACAAGGTCTTCAAGGTCGTGATGGTCAAGACGGAGCACAAGGTTTACCAGGACGCGACGGACGTGATGGTGCAGCAGGTCGTGATGGCCGTGATGGACGCGATGGTAAAGACGTATTGAACGGCAAAGTTGATCCAACAACAGAAGGTAAAGACGGCGATAAATACGTTAATACAGAAACAGGTGACGTCTTCGTTAAGAATAACGGCAATTGGGAAAAAGAAGGCAACATCAAGGGACCTAAAGGGGACAAAGGTGAACAAGGTCTTCAAGGTCGTGATGGTCAAGACGGAGCACAAGGTTTACCAGGACGCGACGGACGTGATGGTGCAGCAGGTCGTGATGGCCGTGATGGACGCGATGGTAAAGACGT
>CAJNCB010000027.1:0-1628 GCA_905221155.1 bacterium
GATTAACAATAAGATTTTTAATCAATCAGAGCAGGAAAGTGTAGTAGGAACAGCTCGTGGTGAGAAAAAGTCTTTCACTCAAATTATTTCTGACAAAATTTTAGCATATAAGGGTATGACAGAAGCAGAACTTTATCAAAAGTTTGATGTCAATCCAAAAGCTAAAGGAAAGAATAGTAGTTTAATCAAAACTATTCTTGGCTTAACAGGAGATCTTGAAAAAACACAGGAATTCCAAAAGGCAAATATGAATTTGCGTGTTATTCGTGTAGGTAAAAATGGACTACCAAAGGAAGATTCTCCGTTTAAAACTTATAATTTCCAAGAGTTGGTTGATATAGAAGAGTGGGAAGAATCCCATCCTTATTTAGAAATTTATAACAAACGTTTCTTATTTGTCGTATTCAAAGAGGTTGCCACTAAAGAATTTGTTCTAGATAATATCAAATTCTGGGGATTTCCTGATAGGCAATTAGATGAAGTTCAGCGTGTATGGAAAGAGACTAGACAGATTTTAATGAATGGTCTCCAATTAACTCAAAAAGGAAATCGCATTTCAACAAACTTCCCACAGAGTAAGATTAACAAAGTTCTCTTTACGAAAATCCATGCCCAGAACACACTTTATGAATTAAGGCCTGGAGAATTTATCGGTAAAGGGAAGTTGTCTGATACAGATATCCTTCCAGATGGACGACACATCACAAAGCACTCTTTTTGGATTCCTAAGAAATTTTTGAAAGAAGTACTAGAAGGTAAGTGGGATTGATACGTGGCTGAAAATAATAGAAAAGAGGATATGAAAAAAGAGAGAATTCTGATCCCTATCCTCGAAAAGAAACTGAAGAAAAAAATACCCGATCTCGAAATTATCAGAACAGATGATAAAGACAATCAAATTGGTGGGTCAGACATTCTGATGAAATCAAAAACTCTTTTTGGGAATGATGAATTTCATGTTGTTGATGCTAAGGGTGCTACTGATTTTATAAAAAAAGAAGGTGAAGAGTCATTGCCTACATTTGCTATGGAATTGATTAGCACTCAATCTGGTGGTGTTCGTATGGGATGGGCCACTCCTTACACTGATGAAGGACATTACGACAGAACAGAATATTTCTGCTTTTATTGGGTTTTTGTTAATGACACTGAACTTGATTTGGATGAGAAAAATGTATCAAGTTTAGAGGTGATTATTGTAGAGAAAAGTAAGATTGTAAGTTTTGTCACATCAATGAAAAAGAGTGAGTTTATGCAGAAGAAGCTAAATGAGTTTAGTTTTGGTACTTTGAGCAAAGAAAGAATTGAAGGTTTATATAATTGGATGCAACAGACATATAAAGCAATGGTTACAAATGGAAAAGCTTTTCATGAGGATAAGGCTCTAAAGGTAATTTTAGATGACGAAAAAGTATATTTGAATGTGCTTAATTCACAAAATACTGATAAAAAAGGTCCTCAAATTATATATACTAGTCCTAACAGGAAAAAAGAGCATCCCTTGAATATGACAGTTGCTAAATACTATTTGAAAAAAATGGGGATTTTTTCTGACAAACTAAAATAAAGGAGGGGCGTTTGCTCACCTTTTATTATCCATAGTATTCAATTTTATATGGCTCAGTAAT
>CAJNCB010000028.1:0-1565 GCA_905221155.1 bacterium
TCAACAAGTGCAGTGGCTTCAGCGTCAGCGTCAACAAGTGCGGTGGCCTCAGCTTCAGCGTCAACAAGTGCGGTAGCAAGTGCCTCAGCATCTACTAGCGCAGTAGCTTCAGCGTCAGCATCGACAAGTGCAGTAGCTTCAGCCTCAGCCTCAACAAGTGCAGTGGCTTCAGCCTCAGCCTCAACAAGTGCAGTGGCTTCAGCGTCAGCGTCAACAAGTGCGGTGGCCTCAGCTTCAGCGTCAACAAGTGCGGTAGCAAGTGCCTCAGCGTCAACAAGTGCAGTAGCAAGTGCTTCAGCGTCAACAAGTGCGGTGGCAAGTGCCTCAGCATCTACTAGCGCAGTAGCTTCAGCCTCAGCATCGACAAGTGCAGTAGCAAGTGCTTCAGCGTCAACAAGTGCAGTAGCTTCAGCTTCAGCATCGACAAGTGCAGTAGCTTCAGCTTCAGCATCGACAAGTGCGGTAGCAAGTGCCTCAGCGTCAACGAGTGCAGTAGCTTCAGCTTCAGCATCAACAAGTGCGGTGGCCTCAGCGTCAGCATCAACGAGCGCAGTAGCCTCAGCTTCAGCATCGACAAGTGCGGTAGCTTCAGCTTCAGCGTCAACAAGTGCGGTAGCTTCAGCTTCAGCGTCAACAAGTGCAGTAGCTTCAGCTTCAGCATCTACTAGTGCGGTAGCAAGTGCTTCAGCATCAACGAGTGCAGTAGCTTCAGCTTCAGCATCAACGAGTGCAGTGGCAAGTGCCTCAGCGTCAACGAGTGCGGTGGCTTCAGCTTCAGCATCGACAAGTGCGGTAGCCTCAGCGTCAGCGTCAACGAGCGCGGTAGCCTCAGCTTCAGCATCTACTAGCGCAGTAGCAAGCGCCTCAGCATCGACAAGTGCGGTGGCTTCAGCTTCAGCATCGACAAGTGCGGTAGCTTCAGCTTCAGCGTCAACGAGTGCAGTAGCTTCAGCTTCAGCGTCAACAAGTGCAGTAGCTTCAGCTTCAGCGTCAACAAGTGCGGTGGCTTCAGCTTCAGCATCGACAAGCGCAGTGGCTTCAGCTTCAGCATCAACAAGTGCGGTGGCTTCAGCTTCAGCGTCAACGAGCGCAGTAGCTTCAGCTTCAGCATCAACAAGTGCAGTAGCCTCAGCTTCAGCGTCAACAAGTGCAGTAGCAAGTGCTTCAGCGTCAACAAGTGCGGTGGCAAGTGCCTCAGCATCTACTAGCGCAGTAGCTTCAGCCTCAGCATCGACAAGTGCAGTAGCAAGTGCTTCAGCGTCAACAAGTGCAGTAGCTTCAGCTTCAGCATCGACAAGTGCAGTAGCTTCAGCTTCAGCATCGACAAGTGCGGTAGCAAGTGCTTCAGTATCAACGAGTGCAGTAGCCTCAGCGTCAGCGTCAACGAGTGCAGTAGCCTCAGCGTCAGCGTCAACGAGCGCAGTAGCCTCAGCTTCAGCGTCAACAAGTGCGGTGGCTTCAGCTTCAGCGTCAACAAGTGCAGTAGCCTCAGCTTCAGCGTCAACAAGTGCGGTAGCCTCAGCTTCAGCATCAACAAGTGCAGTAGCCTCAGCTTCAGCGTCAAC
>CAJNCB010000029.1:0-1543 GCA_905221155.1 bacterium
AATAAGGCCAAACTCACTAATAAAGTGAGAACCTTGACCAAGGTGTTGCTCTGCCAGTAACTTGGTTTACCAATATTACTGGTCGCATCCCTGGAAAATAGTTGATTTTGACGTGGTTGTATGGTCACCAATACAATCAAAGTGAGAGATAGGACAATAGCTAAAACAATCAGTATGTCAGTCATAGGCCTACCTCAAAATTCCTAGCAGTGTAAAGAGTAAACCAATCAGAATCATTAAACCCAAGATGAGTGAAAAAGTCTTACTAATCTTTTCCCCTCGAGTTTCTTTTTCCTTCTTGATAGGTTTTTGTTTCAACTCTTCCATGCGACCTTCAACGTCTTTGTAAAATAAATCTTCGTCTGACATATTAGCCTCCTAAAACGGTTTGCATGATTTCCTGATATCGCACCAAGTCAACATAGTTGGCATGTTGGCCTTGTTTGCCAAGTGCCTGACGCATTTGTTCAACATCTGAAAGGGCCAGTTTAATGGTCTCAACCAAAGCAGCAACCTCACTACTTTCAAATAAATGGTCTGGAGCGATATAAAGTCTATTGTGGACCGTCTGATTAAATCCAAGAATCAAGAGATTGTGCTCAAAGGCCTGACGCACTGCCTGCAACAACTCATTGCTGTGATTGATATCCAAGTAAATATCCGACAGTTGATAGAGCTCCTGAATCTTCTGTGGACTAGCGTTCTGGTAAAGTACCACATTAGGATAGCAAAGCATATCTAAGAGCTTAGAAGACATCTCTGTCACCGCCGCGATGCGGAAAGTGACATCAGGTAAGGCTTCTACGATTGCTTCTACTTGCTCAATCTGATCTGAATTGGTCAAGATTAAGGCATCTCTTCGAAGGAAATTATCACGTTTAAACTGGTAATGGTAACCCAAGTGCACAAACTGAGCATGGTATTTCTCGTCAGTCAACTCTAAAGCGCGTTCATAAGTCGCCTTGTTGGGAATGATGATTTTCTTAGTACGCACATCAGCGCTTTTCAAAATCAACTGCATATTGCCTGGAATGGTATCATAGAGAGGTTCCTGCCACACCAAAACATCTGAACCAGATTTATCTGGATGATAGAAGGAAACCAAGAAAGCAGTCGCTAGAGTATTAAAGACAATCTGATGCTTATCTAGCTCCAAATCTTGCAAAAAGAAGGTAATAAATTCAACCTTATTTGTAAAGTAACGCATGGGTTGACCAGGCAAAGTCAATAAGATATCACCCGTCACATGGTTTTCAAGTAAAACTTCCTGACCATTGACATCTTGGTAAACTGTCATGATTGGCTCACTATCTGTGCTATAGGTTGTTGTAGCAAAGCAAGCTCCGAAGCGATTGTAATAGTCAACCTGACGGACTCTACCTTCCAGGTCTTTCCAATCTACCTGTTTTACCAAGCGAGCCTGCATTCCATCAGCATAATGAATAACAGCTCTCTCCTGCGTCATATCTTCAATACGAGCAGACTGATTATTGCCTGAAATTTCCCAAAAAGCTGGAACAGGAACTTGGTTGAAATAGAGAGG
>CAJNCB010000030.1:0-1523 GCA_905221155.1 bacterium
AGTATTTAAAATCGAATACAGGGCAAACTGTGAAGCCCTAGCATGATATAAAACCTTTTTGATAATAGCTTGCCTGCTGATGTATTTTAGAAAGGTTTATCATCATGAAAATAACTGAAGTTATAAAAAAAGACGGTAGTAAAGTCTATCGTGCTAATGTATATCTAGGAGTTGACCAGGTAACAGGAAAGAAAGTCAAAACCAAGGTAACAGGTCGGACACAAAAGGAAGTTAAGCAGAAAGCCAATCAAGAAAAAATAGCTTTTCAAAAAGCAGGATCTACCAGACAAAAGGCTATTACC
Organism: bacterium; assembly: GCA_905221155.1. Lineage (GTDB taxonomy): Bacteria > Bacillota > Bacilli > Lactobacillales > Streptococcaceae > Streptococcus. The sequence goes on from CAJNCB010000030.1 coordinate 303, forward strand.
ATAAAAAACTATCAAGAATTGGCAACTCTCTGGTGGGAAAGCTATAAGAATACAGTTAAGCCAAACACTCAAGGAAACGTTAGAGCGCTAATAGATAATCACATATTGCCTACTTTCGGGGAGTATAAGCTCGATAAGCTCACTACTCCACTTATTCAGTCAATTATCAATAAACTTGCTGATAAGGCTAATAGAGGGGAAGAGGGCGCTTTTCTACACTATGATATGATACACGCTTTAAACAAACGTATCTTACAGTATGGCGTAACCATGCAAGCAATACCGTCCAATCCTGCCCGTGATGTTGTTTTACCTCGTAACACTCAGAAAGCAAAGCGACAAAAGCTAAAGCACTTTGATAATCAAGAGTTAAAAAAGTTTCTTGTTTATCTTGATAATTTAGATAGTTGTAAATATCGTTATTACTATGATGTAACGCTCTATAAGTTCCTACTGGCAACTGGTTGCCGTATCAATGAGGCTCTAGCGCTTAGCTGGTCTGATATAGACTTAGATAATGCCGTTGTGCATATTACCAAAACACTAAATCGGGATCTAGAAATCAATAGCCCAAAATCTAAGGCTAGTTATCGGGATATAGATATAGATCAAGCGACTGTTAGCATGCTGAAGCAGTACAAACTACGCCAAACTAAAGAGGCTTGGAAGATAGGGCAACGTGAAAGTGTAGTATTTTCTGACTTCATTCATGAATATACTAGCATTGTAAAACTTAAAAAAAGATTACTAACACATTTTAAACGCGCTGATGTTCCGAATATAGGTTTTCATGGTTTCCGTCATACTCACGCTAGTTTACTGCTTAACTCTGGAATACCTTACAAGGAACTCCAACACCGTCTAGGTCACTCTCAAATCAGCATGACCATGGACACATATAGCCACCTCTCAAAAGAGAACGCAAAAAAAGCAGTCTCATTCTACGAAACTGCACTAAAAGCACTATAGGGGGAGCAAAAAGGGGAGCAAATTTAAAAATCAACATTTCAAGACAAAGCAAAAAGCCAATAACAACGGTATTTTATGAGATTTATTTTGTCAAAAGGTTCATTTTTCTACAAAATAGTTATCTTTGAAACTCCTTTTCTAAAGGCTATCTTTTTCTGATATAATGTAGAAAACAAGCTAAAGGAAAGACTATGAAACCACTACTTGAAACCATCGATACCCGCTTTGGAACTGCCAGCAAGCATGCCTTCT
>CAJNCB010000031.1:0-1513 GCA_905221155.1 bacterium
AAGGAAATATAATATTTTTTGTTCCATACATACATCTCACTTCCTTTATTAGCTGATGTCCTTTACACAACGAAAACCCATATTTTGACTACTTGTCATAGCTGTTGTAGAATTTCTAGCAGACATTCTATAGCGATTGCAATAACTATAATGGCATAAAAAGGAACCTCCTTTTATAGCATACTGTTCATTATCACAGATTTGATGTTCTCTCCAAAAATCTTTACCAGACACAATCTGAAAAGATTGCAGTTCTATTTTTCCTGGATTTACACACCACTCCCAAACATTCCCTATCATTTGATAAAGGCCATAAGTGTTTGGTTCATATGTCTTAACAGGAGCAGTCCCCGCATATCCATCATCTAATGAATTAAGAGTAGGGAACTGCCCTTGCCATGTATTGCACATATGCTTATCACTAAAGATAAGATTATCACCCCAATAATAATGCTCATACTCGGTTCCACCTTGAGCTGCTATTTCCCATTCTGCTTCTGTAGGTAATCTTTTCCCAGCCCATTGGCAATAGGCTAGTGCATCGTTCCGAGTAACATGTACTACAGGATGATCCATACGAGTACGGATATCTGTCATTGGTCCTTCCGGATGACACCATGATGCTCCTGCTATTGCTAACCACCAAGGTGTCTTCTGCATCTCTATAGAAATTTGATTTATATCCTCTATAAAATATTTGAACACATAAGACCAACCAATTTTTTCAGCGTCAGTAATATATCCAGTTTGTTTCACAAACTCTGAAAATTCTTGATTTGTTACTGTTGTCTCATCAATGTAGAAAGGAGCAATAGATATTTCAGTACGGGGACCTTCATAATCATACTCAAACCCTATCCTTTCATTTGTTCCGATACAATAATTACCGCCAGGAATATAAATCATAAACATGTCCCTTCTTTTATAAGATATCCAATAAATCTAGTCTTTCAAACTGCTCCTCTGGAGCTTCGAGTTTCTTCATTTCTTCAACAAGTAAATGCTTCATACGGTCTTCTAATTCATCATCCTGAAGTGGAGAAGTTTGACCTTCATCAATTTCCAAATCAAAAAGTAAACTATCCTTTGTATACCCTGACATATCCCCTAAACCATCTAAAATAGCTGGTTTTTTTATAGGAATCTTATAAACTGGAAAAGGAGTTCGTTCAAGAAACTGTCCCATTTCAATTTCTGAAGGATTCTGCTCTCCTAAATAATGACGAATAGTTGTTGGGATTCCAGCATACTCATTTAAAGGAGAATTGTCTGGTTTTGGAGCTCTGAAATAGGTATACCGTCCATCTGTAATATTCACTGTGATGCCATGAGCACCATAAACAGCATACTCTTTTTCATTTTCTTTCCCATCTAATAGCGGTAACCATGATTTTCCCTGTACTTCATCTGGAGTTGGGATGTCAAAATAATCCAATATGGTTGGCATGATATCAATATTCTGTGATACTGTTTTTATTCTTTCGCCTTGTTTACGATGAACTGGGTCTTTTAC
>CAJNCB010000032.1:0-1489 GCA_905221155.1 bacterium
CCTCCAAGTCCCAGAACGACCTCTGTCTCAGTTTGAGATAAGACTTCTAAACCAAGCACTTGCTGATAAAAGGCTGTTTGACTTGCCAAGTTCTTTACATTTAAAACTGCCTCTGCCAAATAAATGTGGCTCTTGTATTCATAGATCATAAATATTTCTCCTTCTAATTGTAACTTTAGTTGTTACAATTATTATATAATCTCCATTAAGAAAGTCAAGTCAGACAACTCGAAGTATCTCCCTCAGCAAAAACAATCCCAGAAAAAATCTTCTAGGATTGTTTTGTATTTATTTTACTAGACTAGCAAAGTTATTTCTCAAATCAACGTTTTCTGTAGGATTGAGATACATCTTGTCACCATTGGTCGTTGGTGAGTGGAAAACGATTCCTTCGCCAGTGTCTGTAATAGCAAAGAAGTAATTGTGAACGGTTGGATAGTTATCCCAATTACTATAGGTCTCTACAATGCGATATTTGGCAGTACCACTACCTGTTTTTGAATATTCCGCATCTAGTTTACTACCATCTTTCCAGTAAAGCATGTCAGCTCTAATGTTACCAACTGCAATTCCTTTTTGATAGTTAGGCTGACCCATTTCATCACCCCAACTCTTCATAAAGCTTGCTAAAGCAGCAGATTTATCAGCTGTCCAAGGACCGGTTTCTTCTGTTTTGGAAGGAGTCGTTTCCTTAACTTCTTTCTTGCTTTCACTCGATGAACTGCTAGTACTGCTACTACTTGCTTCCGATTTAGAAGAAGAGGAAGAGCTAGCACTCGTTTCTTCCTTAGCTGGGGTAAATTTAAACTCTTCCCATGTAAACTTGTCTGCCGTAACTTCGTCAGCTTCTGATTTACCAAAGTTCTCAAGCAATTTCTTATCCGTAATCTTGATAGACTTGCTATCCACTTTTGTAGGTCCCTTGGCACCTTCTAGTTTGTAAAGAGTTCCTTCCCCTTCACCTGATCCAGAAGACCAAGTCAAAGCCAAGACCTCACCTGTCTTAAAGAATTTCATCGAGCTACGAGCACCACCATGCCCTGCTACATAACCCTCTGCTAGCAGGGTTGGTTGACCTTCTTTGAGATAATACAAACCTGTAAAGAAGTAATTCTTACCTGCGGTTTGGCTACCCACTAACATTTCAGACTGACCATCTCCATCTAAATCTAGGAAAGTATAACGTTGTTTTGAAGGATCTGCTGCAGCTGCTTCGATAACCCATGAGTTTATCATATGGTCAGATTTGTGAAGCTTGGCTTCGATTTCTGGAGCCTGTTTCTTACCAGAAGACAAGATAACCTCATAATCCTCAAAAACACTCTTATAAAGGTCTTCTGCCTTTGTCTCAGCCTGCTCCTTAGAACCACCAAAAAAGTTTTTCAAAGGCTCTGGCAAATCAATTGAACTACAAGCAGTCAAGCAGGTCACTGATAGAGCCATAGCCAACCCTAACATCCATTTCTTTTTCATAATACTCTTTTTCCTT
>CAJNCB010000033.1:0-1448 GCA_905221155.1 bacterium
GAAATGAGAAGGTCTAGATAAAACTGGACAACTTCCTGATTTGTGAAGTCTTGACCTTTTTTGAGCCACCAGGTCAATGTTTCGATAAAGTTGGTTACAACTAAGTGTTGGAGATAAGAAGCAGGCAGACTTGGGTGTGCTTCTTTTAACTCATCAGCCAACATGGGATAGACATGGTGTTCTAGCTCTTTATGGAGTTGACGGAGGAAGTAGTCATTTTTGGAAAATAGCAGACTGGTAACATGGTCCTGGTTTTTCTGAAAATGTAAAAAGATATGTGCGAGGTAGTCCTCGGTAGTAAAGTGTCCTTCCCTTTCAAAGAGATGATGAAAGAGGTAGCGACAGAGCTCATCTAAAAGGAGTTCCTTGCTTTCATAGTGACAGTAAAAAGTAGAACGCCCAACATCTGCTAGGTCAATGATATCCTGAACAGTAGTGGCATCATAGCCTTTGTCGTTCAAAAGTTGTAAAAAAGCTTGATAGATGGCTTTTTTCGTCTTGCTGACTCGACGGTCTCTTTTTGGCATGTAGACACTTGAGACAAACTGTTCAGAACTGAACATGGCTGACAGTTTGCTTCTATCCTTTCTTTGAATTTTATTAGATAATACAAATGAAAGAAGTATGTATATACCCATTATACCAAAGGAGGGAGAGAAATGAGTTCTAAAACATCTATCTGGTTAGCTTTTTTCTTAAATTTAAGCTATGCGATTGTTGAGTTTATCGCAGGAGGAATCTTTGGTTCGAGTGCAGTTCTTGCTGATTCCGTTCATGACTTGGGAGATGCTATAGCCATTGGCATCTCAGCCCTTTTAGAAACAATTTCAAACCGTGAAGAAGATAGACAGTACACCTTGGGTTACAAACGTTTTAGTCTTTTAGGAGCCATGCTAACGGCTGTGATTCTTATGATAGGGTCTGTCCTAGTGATCTTGGAAAATGTCACAAAGATTGTTCACCCGCAACCCGTCAATGAGGAAGGCATCCTCTGGCTGGGAATCATTGCAGTAGCCATTAATGTGCTAGCAAGTCTGGTAGTTCGTAAGGGGAAAACAAAGAACGAGTCAATTCTTAGCCTGCATTTTTTGGAAGACACTCTTGGTTGGTTGGCCGTCATTCTAATGGCGATTATTCTTCGATTTACGGACTGGTATATCCTCGATCCGCTTTTATCACTAGTTATTTCTATCTTTATTCTGTCGAAAGCCATTCCTCGCTTTTGGAGCGCACTGAAAATTTTCCTAGATGCTGTGCCAGAAGGAGTCGAGACAAGTGATTTGGAGAAGGATTTAGAGGCTCTACCCAATGTCAACAGTGTCAATCAACTTAGCATTTGGTCCATGGATGGTCTAGAGAATAATGCTATTGTTCACATTTGTATCAAGGACTGGGAACAGATGATGGAAACCAAAGAAGTGGTGCGTCAATGTTTAGAAGAAAGAGGC
>CAJNCB010000034.1:0-1399 GCA_905221155.1 bacterium
CATACTCATACTCAGGAATATCCAAGATTGGTGACAACATATCGAATTCATATCCTGGAATGATATTTCCTTCAGTGTCACGTGCAATAATTCTTGGTTTTTCAACTGACGGAGTTGGTGTTGAAACTTTTTCGTAGACATGTTCAGTATCTCCATTTGGAAGTGTCTTAGTTTCTACGAATCTGTACCCTGGGATATCTTTCTTAGGTTTTTCTCCTTCTTCTGTTGATTCTACTGGGTTATTGTTTTTATCAACAGTAATGAGATTACCATCTTTGTCCTTGAATGTTGTAGTTACTGGTTCGTAAGCGTGAACTGTATCTCCTTCTCCACTAGTTGTTGTACTTACTAGTTTGTAACCTGGAATGTTCTTAGGTTCTTTTGTTCCTTCTTCAATTTCAGTTCCTGGAATTGGGTGACCAGCTTTATCTACGTATCTTGTCGTTACTTTTTCGTATACATATTCTGTATCACCATTTGGAAGTTTACGAGTTTCTACTACTTTGTATCCTGGGATATTCTTAGGCTCTTTTGCTCCTTCTTCTGTTGTTGTTCCTGGGATTGGGTTACCGTTCTTATCTACGTGTTTAGTTGTTACTGGTTCGTAGATATGTTTCGTATTCCCTTTTTCATCCGTTTCAGTCTTCACAACTTTGTATCCTGGAATAGTTTCTGATGGGTTCTTACCATCTTTAGATGGGATAAGTTCAGTCTCTTTACCATCTTTTCCTACTACTACAAATTTAGTATCAGGGCGAACTGTTGGTGTGTAAGAAGCTTTGATTGTTTTACCGTTTTTATCTTTACGTACAACTTTTACTGGAGTAGCTTTTCCTACGAAGTTTGGTTCTGGAGTAAATGTTACTTTACCATCTTTATCGATTGTGTAAGTTCCTTCTCCTGGTACTTCTTTAGTTGTTGATCCATCTTTAAACGTTGGAGCTACTGTAGTGTCTACATCACCTTTGAATACTGGAGTATTAGATTGAGGTTGTCCTTTAGCACCTTCAGATACTACGTTTTCTGTAGTTGTTTTACCTAATACTGTCGGTGTGTATTGAGCTGTTACTGGTGTTCCATTTTCGTCAACACGTTTAACTGTTACACCTTTAGCTTTTCCTACGAAGTCTTTTTCTGGAGTGAAGGTTACTTTACCGTTCTTATCGATTGTGTAAGTTCCTTCTCCTGGTACGACTACCTTACCTTCTGGATCTGCACCTTCTAGAGTTGGAGCCACATTTTCATCGATTGGCACAACCACTGTTTTACCATTCACTTTAGTAGTTCCTGGTGTGAATACTGGAGTTTCTGATTGAGGTTGTCCTTTTTCACCGATTGATGTTACGTCTTTACCTGTTGGTGTTACTGGTAATACTACTGGAGTGTATTTAGCTGTTAC
>CAJNCB010000035.1:0-1263 GCA_905221155.1 bacterium
AGATTCAAAATATAAAAAACAATGAAATTTTAGGAAGGCGATGTTTTATGTTTCATACTGATAGACAGGAGAAATTTTCTCTTCGTAAGTATAAAGATGGTCGAACAGATTCCAAGTTAATCGGGGCAACGATTTTGGCAACAGGTGTGGCTTTAGCTGTTGGTGCAAGCCCAGTAGCTGCTAATGTTATTTCTAATGGTACAGATACTGCTACAATGGTGACCGATACATCGAAAGTAGCTTCAACATCAGCCACAACTTTTACAGATGATAAAGATGCATCTAAAACTGTAAAAGTTGATGCAGTACTAGAAAAAGGAACTGCCGAACCGACAAAAGCCAACAGCAATACAGGTGATGCTGATGGGACTGATACGTTAAATGTTAAATCAGAAGCAATTGTCAATTACAAGTTGGATTCTGATAAATCATTACTAAAATCAGAAACAGTAGAAGCGGGAACAGGTACTGTAAAAACTCCTTATGATAAAAAAGGTATTGCTTACGATACAGATGGTAAAGACTACCGTGAATCAACAGTAACTCAACCAGGAACTGTTGTGTCTAAAGATACTGGTAAAAAAGACACAGTAGAAGCCAATGGTAAGGTTTATGAGTACGCTGGAAAATCTGAAGTAGAAGGTGCTGATAAGCTTACTTATGATAAAACACATTTCAATGATATTGAAGCAGCAGTCTCTCCCGAAGGAATGCATAACAAACTAGGTGAGATTGACTATACAAAAACAAAAGGCAAAGTTTACTTAGTTGAAGAAACAGCTGATGGACAATACGGTAAGTATGTTGTAGCAGATGGCGGTGTATCCAGTGATGAAGATGCAGTAACAAAATGGAATGATGGTCAAGCTGATGCTAAAGAGTTTACTAAAGCTAATGTAACTCTTCAAAAAGGTGATACAGTTCTTGTTCTTGATAAAGATACGTATGCAGTAGGTCAAGGTAAATCTATTAAAAAAATCAAAAAAGGAAATATTACTTTCTCAGTAGAAAGCAAAATAGAAGTAGAAAAGAAAAACAGAGACTCTTTCTCAACTTACATTACAGACGATTATACTTTTGATGGTTATAGAGTCAATCACTATTATACACCTGGTGCAGATGGAATTTATGGGACTGCTGATGATGTAGAAAAAACACCTAGCGAAGATCCTACTTACGCATTATTAGGTTTTGGAAGTGGGTATGCTGGGTCTGAAGTAAAAAACTTAGCAACAGGTGATGAATATAGTTATGATTATAGAC
>CAJNCB010000036.1:0-1256 GCA_905221155.1 bacterium
GATTTTACTCAAATCGCCTTGGTTATTGATGGATTTACTCGTTTTTCTGCTGAGGAAGAGCGAATTGTGGACCTACTTCATGGTAAGGGTGTTGAGATTGTCATTGGAGCCTATGCTAGTAAGAAAGCCTATACTAGCGCTTTTAGCGAAGGCAATCTCTACCAAGCCAGTGTGGAGTTTCTCCATCATCTAGCCTCTAAATACCAAACTCCTGCTCTGGATTGTTCTCAAACTCATGAAAAGATGGATAGTTTTGATAAGGCATCTCGTTTATTGGAATCGTCCTATGACTTCTCAGAACTTTCCTTGGAAATTGATGATGAGGACCGTGACAACTTACAAATCTGGTCTTGCTTGACGCAAAAGGAGGAGTTGGAGCTAGTAGCCCGTAGCATTCGTCAGAAATTACACGAGAACTCAAATCTGAGTTACAAGCATTTTCGTATTCTCTTGGGGGATGTGGCTTCTTATCAGTTATCTCTTAAAACCATTTTTGACCAGTATCAGATTCCTTTCTATCTTGGTAGAAGCGAATCCATGGCTCACCATCCCTTGACACAGTTTGTTGAGTCTATTTTGGCTTTGAAACGCTATCGTTTCCGTCAGGAAGATTTGATTAATCTCCTCAGAACAGGTTTGTATACCGACCTTAGTCAAGCTGATATTGATGCTTTTGAGCAATATATCCGCTATCTTGGTATCAATGGCTTGCCAGCCTTTCAGCAAGCCTTCACCAAATCCCACCATGGAAAATTTGATTTAGAGCGTTTAAATGCTCTTCGTCTGCGTATTTTAACACCTCTTGAGACTCTTTTTGCTAGCCGAAAACAAAAGGCTGAAAATCTCTTGCAAAAGTGGAATTCTTTTCTAAAAGAAGGAGCGGTGACCAAGCAGCTCCAAGATTTGACAGCTACTATGGAAGCTGTAGAGCAGGAAAGACAAGCCGAAGTTTGGAAGGCTTTCTGTCATGTTTTAGAACAATTTGCGACCGTTTTTGCTGGTTCACAGGTTAGTCTAGAAGACTTCCTAGCCTTGCTCCATTCTGGAATGAGCCTATCTCAATACCGTACTATTCCAGCGACAGTGGACACCGTTCTGGTGCAGAGTTACGATTTGATTGCACCACTGACTGCTGACTTTGTCTATGCTATTGGTCTGACTCAGGACAATTTACCAAAAATCGCGCAGAATACCAGTCTTTTGACAGACGAAGAAAGACAGAGCCTAAACCAAGCGACAGAAGAGGGAGCACAGTT
>CAJNCB010000037.1:0-1238 GCA_905221155.1 bacterium
CCTTGGCATTGGTTTCCTTGACTGGCTTAAGTTTGATGCTGTCGAGACGCTTCATCTCATTGTCAAATTGATTTTTCTTAATCTCAAATCGAGCCCAGCGTTCATCATCCACAAGTCCAATCTCGCGTCCCATCTCTGTCAAACGCATATCGGCATTGTCATGACGGAGAATGAGACGGTATTCAGCACGACTGGTCAAGAGACGGTAAGGTTCAATAGTTCCCTTAGTCACCAAGTCATCAATCATCACCCCGATATAACCGTCACTGCGCTTCAAAATCAACTCAGGCTTGCCTTGGATTTTCAGAGCCGCATTGATACCCGCGATAATCCCTTGGCCAGCAGCTTCTTCGTAACCTGACGTTCCATTTGTCTGACCAGCAGTGAAGAGTCCTGAGATTTTCTTGGTTTCCAGAGTTGCACGCAACTGGTGTGGCAAGATCATATCATACTCAATGGCATAACCAGTTCGCATCATCTCTGCATTTTCCAAACCTTTGATAGAATGAACCAGCTCACGCTGGACATCCTCAGGCAGACTGGTTGAAAGTCCTTGAACATAGACTTCCTCAGTATTGCGCCCTTCTGGCTCAAGGAAGAGTTGGTGGCGCTCCTTGTCCGCAAAGCGCACAATCTTGTCCTCAATCGACGGACAGTAACGAGGGCCCACTCCCTTGACCACACCTGTAAACATAGGCGCACGGTGGAGGTTGTTTTGAATAATCTCATGACTGGTACCATTGGTATAGGTTAACCAGCATGGAACTTGGTCTTTGACATAGTCCTCATCACGCGAAGTGTATGAGAAGTGATTAGGCGCTTCGTCTCCTGGCTGAATTTCTGTCACATCGTAGTTGATAGAAGAAGCCTTGACACGTGGAGGAGTTCCTGTCTTGAAACGACCGATTTCGAGTCCCAGTTCCTTGAGATTGTCAGCAAGGTTAATAGAAGCCAAGCTGTGGTTAGGACCTGATGAGTACTTGAGATCTCCGATGATGATTTCCCCACGGAGAGCAGTTCCTGTGGTCACGACAACAGCCTTAGCAGCATACTCTTGATGGGTAGCTGTACGAACACCGACAACCTTGCCATCTTCCACCAAAATCTCATCAATCATGGTTTGACGAAGTGTCAGATTCTCTTGATTTTCAACCGTCTTGCGCATCTCCTTAGAGTAAAGCTCCTTGTCAGCCTGCGCACGAAGGGCACGGACAGCTGGCCCCTTCCCTGTGTTAAGC
>CAJNCB010000038.1:0-1216 GCA_905221155.1 bacterium
CTACGGTGCTTCTATTCATTTGGAGCAAAAACAAGGCAAAGCCCTCTCCCTCTACCTCCACGTAGCAGATGAACTGACAGTAGAGCAAGTAGATAAGCGAACTCTTGCCCTGCGACAAGAAGGTAAAACTGAGACCAACAAAAATCCACTAACGATGTTCACGTCCCTGAAAATGAACACAGATATTCTTGCTATCAGTCAAGAAGCAGGAGACTGGCGAATCGATCTGGCAGATAGTCATGCTGAAATTCAGCTAGCGACTTCTTTCATCTCTCCTGCTCAGGCTCTGCTTAATCTACCTCAAGAAGATTTTGATAACTGTAAAGCAAATGCCCAAGCGGACTGGGAAAATCTCCTCCATCGTTTTGACATTATAGAGACAGGAGAGGTTGACCGAACCTTCTTTGATCACTGTCTCTACAGACTCTTCCTCTTCCCACAGACTTTTTATGAGATTGACGAATCAGGGCAAGCCATCCACATGGATCTGGCTACTGGCACTGTCAAGCCCGGTGTCCTCTTTAGCAACAATGGATTCTGGGATACCTTCCGCACCACCTTCCCCCTCTTTTCCCTTATCATACCGGAACACTATCACCGCTTTTTAGAAGGCTTTCTCAATAGCTACCGCGATACTGGATTCCTTCCAAAATGGCTAGCTCCAGATGAACGGGGTATGATGCCAGGTACCCTTTTAGACGGTATTATTGCAGATAGCGCCTGCAAGGATATAGCTCCCGACTTGGAAGAAGAACTCCTCCAGGCTATGCTTGAAACAGCCAGCAAATCCGACCCTCTCGGCATCAATGGCCGCCACGGACTAGCCCAATACCAAGAACTAGGCTACCTCTCTACCGAACACCACGAAAGCGTCAGTCATACCCTAGACTATGCCTATAGCGATTTTTGTATCGCCAGTTGTGCCGAAAAACTCGGAAAAATAAACATCGCAGAAACTTATAGAACTGCTTCACAAAATTACCGCCATCTATTTGACGCTGGGACAGGTTACATGCGAGCGCGTGATGGTCAAGGCAACTTCCGCCCTGACTTCTCTCCCTATAGTTGGGGACGTGACTATGCCGAATGTTCTGCCATTCAAGCGACTTTAGGTGTCCTCCACGACATCCCAGGCTTAATCCAACTTATGGGTGGAAAAGAAGCCTTCAGCAACTATCTTTTGAAATCCTGTCAGGATGCTCCCCTCTTTGAGACG
>CAJNCB010000039.1:0-1211 GCA_905221155.1 bacterium
CTTGGTCTTAAAGTTGCATCAAATGCAATGACTGTTGTTCCGCATTCTACAAGTTCATCTACTTCTTTCATCGTAGCAGTAATATATGGTTCTTGAGGTGGATAATCCCTTTTGATAATTCCAATTATTGGTAAATCTACTACTTTCTGAATTGCTTTAATATCACGCACAGAATTTGCGCGAATGCCCACTGCTCCTGCCTCTAAAGCTGCTTTAGCCATAAAAGGCATCAAGCTAAATTCTTCATTATAAAGGGGTTCACCAGGTAAAGCTTGACAAGAAACAATGACTCCACCTTGGACTTGGCTTATAAATTTTTCTTTAGTCCAAATTTGGCTCATTTTATTATTCCTCCTTATGGATAATTGTTTGATTGTAATAATATTGTCTCTCTGGACTTTCCAGATAATTAGAGAATAAGCAGTCTGTAATTAAAAGTATTGGAAACTGAGGTGATATGCGATTGCCATACGAGAGATGATCGGTCGAAGCTAATAACAATAGTTCATCAAAGAAACAATCTTCTTTGTCAAATTTTCTTGTAGTCATTAAAACTGTTTTAGCGCCTTTATCCGCAGCTTTTTGTAGACCTTCTAGTACAATATCAGTTTGACCTGAAATGGATGCTCCAATGACAAGGCAATTTTCATTAAGTAATAAGCTACTCCACAAAATCATGTCCTCGTCTGATAATACTTCACCAATCACTCCGAGACGCATAAATCTCATCTTCATTTCTTGTAAAGCAAGAACAGAACTTCCTTTACCGTAGAGATATACACGATCAGCAGTTTCTATCATCTCAGCAATACGCTCAAGTTGAACTTCATCAAGAACCGTGTAAGTTTTTCTCAACATTTCTTCATAGTCTGATAAAACTTTTTCTGTTGCCTCTGTATATAATGCCAACTTTTCTTTCTCACGAATCATCTCTTGGTATTTGAAAATGAATTGTCTAAAACCTTTAAAACCACATTTTTTCGCAAATCGAGTCAATGTTGCTTTGGATACATTAAGGTATTCGCACAATGCTTCAGATGAATAATCATTTAGAGGTTTCTGTTTTAAGAAGAATTTAGCAACGTCTTTTTCAGCATATGCCATATTTGGTAAGTTAGCTTCTATCATTGGAATTAGTTCTTTTTGCAGTAACATATGAGCTCCTTAGTTAAAGTAAACGTTTACATTATTTATTTTAACACTTATTTTAT
>CAJNCB010000040.1:0-1210 GCA_905221155.1 bacterium
CGACGAGTTATATCAAGCCATTCAGACAGTGTATAAAGGTGGAGCTATGATTAATCCTAATATAGCTAGTAAGGTATTTCAATTGTTCTCGCAGATGGCACAGACCAATTTTTCTATTACTGTGAAGGAAGAGAATATTGAAAATATATCACTGACAGAATGGAAAATTATTCAGCAAGTGGCATTTGGAGAATCAAATAAGGAAATTGCCAGTAATCTTTTTTTATCCGAGGGAACAGTGCGCAATTACCTTTCTATCATTCTTTCAAAACTAAATTTGAGAGATAGGACACAGTTAGCCATATGGGCTGTACAAACAGGTGTGACACAAAAGAATTTTTCAAAGGAAATGGATAAATGAAATTAAAGCAATGGTTTCTAGCGATACTGTTTGTGCTAAGTTGCTTGAGTTTATTTCTTATTTGGGAAAACAAGCAGATAAAGATTATTAGGCTGGGTTTTTATTCTGATTCTAGTTGGGGAATTCCTACAGGGAATAACAGCTATGTACTAGATGAGGCTATTAAGAAATTTGAAGAGCTTCATCCAGGGGTTAAAATTGTATATGATTCAGGTATTCCTAAGGAGGAGTATTCTAATTGGATTTCAAGTCAAATTTTAAAAGGTTCTGAACCGGATGTATTTCTATTATCAAGCGACCAATTATCTTTATTTGCATCAAAAGGTATTTTAAAAAACCTAAATTCCTATCTGTCTCAAGAAGATGCCTCTAATTTCTATGATGTATCTTTGCAGGCAGCAAAATACGGAGATGATTTATACGGTCTTCCATATGAAAGCAATCCCATGTTGATGTGTGTAAATCAAGATTTACTTTTAAGAGAGGGCATTGAAATTCCTAAAGTAGGGTGGACGCAGAAAGATCTCTATGAGATTAGTAAAAAAGTTACAAAAGATACCGATGGAGATGGAATCGTTGATCAATTTGGGATAACAGGATATAGTTGGAAAGAATCTCTAGCGGCCTTTGGTGTTAATATTTCTGAGAGTGGTATTCCTCGTATAGATTCGTCAGAAATGAAGGATGCTTTATCCTATATAAGGGGATTGAATCAATTAAACGGACGTTACAAAGTAACCTATAAAGATTTTGATGAAGGGCATGTGGCCTTTTATCCAATGAGTTTGGCACAATATCGAACATATAAACCTTTTCCTTATCATGTGGCCAAATATACAAATTTTAACT
>CAJNCB010000041.1:0-1204 GCA_905221155.1 bacterium
TTAGAAGAAAGATTGCAATGAAAAGCAAAAGTTCTTTCTTGCTTAACATCCCAAAAGAAATCATTTCAAACTTTCTAGCATAAGCAACACTCATCGAGGTTACTAGAAGACTTACAATAATCAATTCAGATTCATTTTGAAAAAAATCACCATGGTTAATCGTATAAGGAACTGTAATGACGATTAGTAGTACTAAAAATCCAAAACAAAAGGCATGAAATTTATCAAAAAACTTCATAAAATTATCCTCCTCGACAAACAAACTTCCCTACAAGTCATCCTTTAACTCTAGTCTTTCCAAAACAAACCATTTTAGTAACCAAAATCCAATCACATAACCAGCCCCTAAGAAGATAACCATTAAAGCCAGCATGGAATTTAGGGAATTAAAGACCACCGCAGATACAAAGGTTAGCACAAAAACGTTAAAGGCAATGGTGTCAGAAGCCAAGACTAGAATATAAGGTGTCAACCGGTCTAAGGTTTTGGAATCTAGGAAAAATAAGTGTTTATACATGATAACCTCCTCTATAGCTGAAAAGCAAGCCTTTTGTTTTTTACCCCAAGACTCTATGTAGAAAAGTGAGCAAAAATGGTAAATTTGCGATGATATTATTAACAATATGAATCGAATAAGAAGGATAGATACTCTTCGTATAACGTGTTAGACAGGCAAATAGACAGCCCACTGCCGTATAGACAAAAATATCTGCGAGACTTGGCAAGCTAGAAAAGTGGGGCAAGGCAAATAAGAATGACGGAAAGAGAAGATCCAGCCCCCACCTCGAATTCTTAAAGAAGGCATGTTGAAGCAGTCCTCTACATACCAATTCTTCCATCAGAGGTCCTAGTACGATTAAGGTTAGGTAAACACCAAACTCCGCAAAATTTGTCTCACTATAGGCAATAAACAAATTCCACCCTTCATTGGTTCCCTGAACGTGTTTAGCTGTCATATAGTTAAAGCAGATAAGCACAACAGCTGCTAACACCGTCAGGACGGAATAGCTCAACCACTTTTTTCTAGGGATACGAAAGAGATAAGCATGGCCCGACCTGACCAAAATCCAAACCATCAAGCCGATAAAGAGAAGGCTGATGATGTTTCGAATCCAGATAATATTTCCTACCCAAGACGAGAACTCCCAATAATTGCTCCAAAATTGGGTTGTCCAAAACAATCCGAAAAATAGAAACAAATAAG
>CAJNCB010000042.1:0-1200 GCA_905221155.1 bacterium
AACCTTCGTCTCTCAACTAAAAGGACTCAGGCTGAAAAGGTCTCCAGACCTTTTCACTCCGTAGAGGATTGGGAGAACTAACCGACGTTTATGAGATTGTTTGGGAAAAGTTGCAGGGTTTGAAATAATCTGTTTGCAAGACTCTCAAGGTCATTTGGAAACATTGCAAGAGCTGAAATAAAGGAATAAGGATTGATGAATAAACGTATTTTTGTTGAAAAAAAGGCTGATTTTCAGGTCAAGTCAGAGAGTTTGGTTAGAGAACTCCAGCACAACTTGGGACTTTCAAGCTTGAAAAGTATTCGCATCGTGCAAGTGTATGATGTATTTGACTTGGCAGAGGACCTGTTTGCACCTGCAGAGAAACACATTTTCTCTGAGCAGGTGACAGACCATGTTTTGGACGAAGCGGCTGTGCAGGCGGATCTTGCCAATTATGCTTTCTTTGCGATTGAAAGCCTACCAGGGCAGTTTGACCAGCGTGCAGCTTCTTCTCAGGAAGCCTTGCTTTTGCTAGGAAGTTCGAATGATGTAACAGTTAATACAGCCCAACTTTACTTGGTGAATAAAGATATTGATGCGACTGAGTTGGAAGCGGTCAAGAACTATCTGCTCAACCCAGTTGATTCTCGTTTCAAGGACATCACGGTAGGGATTGCCAAGCAGGAGTTTTCAGAGTCAGACAAAACCATTCCGAAATTGACTTTCTTTGAAAGCTATACAGCAGAAGACTTTGCTCGCTACAAGGCTGAGCAAGGGATGGCCATGGAAGTGGATGATTTGCTCTTTATCCAAGACTACTTCAAGTCAATCGGGCGCGTGCCAACTGAGACAGAGCTTAAGGTTTTGGACACTTACTGGTCTGACCACTGCCGTCACACGACGTTTGAGACTGAGTTGAAGAAGATTGACTTCTCAGCTTCTAAATTCCAAAAACAATTGCAGTCAACCTATGACAAATATATCGCTATGCGCGATGAGTTGGGGCGTTCTGAAAAACCTCAAACCTTGATGGATATGGCGACTATTTTCGGTCGTTATGAGCGTGCTAATGGACGTTTGGATGATATGGAAGTGTCAGACGAAATCAATGCTTGCTCAGTTGAAATCGAAGTGGACGTCAATGGTGTGAAAGAACCATGGCTCCTCATGTTTAAAAACGAAACCCACAATCACCCAACTGAGATTGAGCCATTTGGT
>CAJNCB010000043.1:0-1182 GCA_905221155.1 bacterium
TGGACCTTCTGCTCAGGGTCCACCATGGTCTTAGCTTCTTCATAGATAGACTGGACGATTTCCTTACGCTCTTCATTTTTCTGGTGAATCATAAGGGCAATCTCATGCGCTTCCTCATCATCAAAGCCAGTCAGCAAATCAATGGCAGGATTGGGATCATCCAAACGGCCCAAGGCATTTAAACGAGGGGCAATCTGGAAACCAACCGTTTCTTCTGTTACTTCGTTGGCGACAATCCCAGCCATGTCCAGCATTTCTTGCAGACCAATTCGTTGAGTATGTCCCAACATTTCCAGACCATACTGAACCAAGATACGGTTCTCATCTGTCAAACTAACCATATCAGCGATGGTACCAATAGCGACCAAATCAAGCAATTCCACTTGTACTTCTTCTAAAAGGGCACAAGCCAGCTTGAAAGCCACTCCGCAACCAGCCAAATATTTGAAAGGATAGTTCGCATCTGGATGTTCAGGGTGAACGATGGCATAGGCATCAGGCAGGGTTTCAGGCATGGAATGGTGGTCAGTCACAATGACATCTACTCCCATAGACTGGGCCAATTCAATAGCCTCGTGACCCGCAACCCCATTATCCACCGTCACAATCAAGGAAATTCCTTCTTGCTCGATAAAGTATTTATAAACACTGGCATTAGGTCCATAGCCATCAGTAAAACGATTGGGTAGGTAAACACGGCACTCGGCACCAAGCTGTTCCAAACTTTCCTTAACAATAGAAGCCGAAGTCATACCATCCGCATCATAATCACCATAAACGAGGATATTTTCTCCTTCTTCAATGGCCTGACGAATCCGCTCCACTGCCTTGTCCATATCATGGAGCAGATAAGGGTCATGCAAATCCTCCAAGGAAGGTTCTAAAAACTTCTTCAGACTTTCTTGGTCCTGAATCCCTCTTTCAAATAATAACCGAGCCACCTCAGGACCCAGTCCAGCCTTCTTGGCTATCTTTGTAAAATCCGCATCTTCTACTTGCGGGGCAAACTGCCATTCATAAGTAGGTGTTATCAAAAAGACATCCACTCTTTCTAAGAATTCTATCGCTTCATTATAACACGATTTAGACGTTTTCTCTATCCAGATTGCTTTTTTATAAAATTTTAGTGAATTTTTTCAGATATGATTTGACAAGGCAATTCTTTTGGTGTAGAATCATGTT
>CAJNCB010000044.1:0-1177 GCA_905221155.1 bacterium
GTCCCAGTCTACAAGATGGTTGATACCTGTGCGGCAGAATTTGACTCTGAAACACCATACTTCTATTCAACCTATGGTTGGGAAAATGAATCTATCAAGTCTGATAAGGAATCTGTACTTGTACTAGGTTCAGGTCCAATTCGTATCGGTCAAGGGGTTGAATTTGATTACGCAACCGTTCACTCTGTTAAGGCTATTCAGGCTGCTGGCTACGAAGCCATCATCATGAACTCAAACCCAGAGACCGTTTCTACAGACTTCTCTGTATCTGACAAGCTCTACTTTGAACCGTTAACCTTTGAAGATGTCATGAATGTTATCGATTTGGAGCAACCAAAAGGCGTTATTGTTCAGTTCGGTGGTCAAACAGCCATCAACCTTGCAGAGCCTCTGGCAAAAGCAGGTGTGAACATCCTAGGTACACAAGTTGCTGACCTAGACCGTGCAGAAGACCGTGACCTCTTCGAGCAAGCTCTTAAAGATTTGGATATTCCACAGCCACCAGGACAAACGGCTACCAATGAAGAGGAAGCAGTGCTTGCAGCTCGCAAGATTGGTTTCCCAGTCCTCGTTCGTCCTTCTTATGTTTTGGGTGGACGTGCCATGGAAATCGTAGAAAACGAGGAAGACCTTCGTTCTTACATGCGTACAGCTGTTAAGGCTAGTCCAGATCACCCAGTTCTTGTTGACTCTTACATCGTTGGGCAAGAGTGCGAAGTTGATGCCATCTCAGATGGAGAAAATGTTCTCATCCCTGGTATCATGGAGCATATCGAACGTGCCGGTGTTCACTCAGGTGACTCAATGGCCGTTTATCCACCACAAACCTTGTCGCAAAAGGTTCAGGAAACCATCGCAGATTATACCAAACGTCTAGCAATTGGTCTTAACTGTCTTGGAATGATGAACATCCAGTTTGTCATCAAGGATGAAAAAGTTTACGTTATTGAGGTCAATCCACGTGCCAGCCGTACGGTTCCATTCCTTTCTAAGGTAACCAATATTCCTATGGCTCAAGTAGCGACCAAGCTCATTCTTGGGCAAAGACTTGAAGAACTTGGTTACCAAGATGGACTTTACCCTGAAAGCACTCGTGTTCATATCAAGGCGCCTGTCTTCTCCTTTACGAAACTAGCTAAGGTAGACAGCTTACTCGGTCCTGAAATGAAGTCAACAG
>CAJNCB010000045.1:0-1160 GCA_905221155.1 bacterium
CCTGTAGAGAGTCGAAGGAAACAAATTCATGGATTTTACAACAATCCAGGTCAAGTAGGAATTGAAGCAAATTTTGGTTTATCAGAAATCGCTACATTCGCACAGAATGTTGATTCTGAAATGGTCTATGTCTACAGTTTGGGAAGAGGTAATGCGCAAGATGTTTCAGATTTGATGGAATTTTTAAATGCTAGAATTGGAACGAATCCGAACGGAGGTGTGGATTGGGCTCAAGTTCGTGCTAATTTAGGGCATAGGGAACCATTTAACATTAAATTTTTTGAAATTGGGAACGAAATGAATCAAGGCGGTGCTGGTGGTGATGGAACAGTATCCCAATCTTATTGGACAGCGTTTGTTAAGGGAAAGAATACGGAGCAAGCTTACACAGAGGGAGGAACAGCTGTATTTAATCAACAATACGTAGTTGACGAAGAAAACTGGAATCAATCTGCCTCTAAAAGTAGCGGGAATGCTAATATGATTAAGTATATGCGCTATGCAAATGTGAATCCTAAAAAATACATAGATAATAAAATTGTTGATAATCCTAATTTTATAGCAATTGAAAAAGATTCAGTTAGGGTGTTTGTTGGAGACGGTAAGGAAAAAGAGGAATGGGAAGTTGTCACTAATTTTAATAATTCTGTTCAGACTTCAAAACACGTAGTTGTGGACTATAGTAATGGATCTATCAAGTTTGGTGATGGTATTAAAGGGATGATTCCTAAGAAAGGGGTGCCTATTCGAGTTTCGTATTCCGTACAGAAGGATGGCTATGTTCAAATTGCGGAAAGTTTGAAACGCACAATGAAACAAATTTCAGAGACAGAAAACACAGAGAAGCAGGCATATGTGTTTTCGAGTTATGAATCACCTCAGTTCATAAAACATATGGCTTTATTGAAGAAGAATCACCTTTACGATGGTTTAACGATTCATCCATATTCAGGTCATGTAAATGGTGGAAATAACCCCCTTACATTCTATGATAATGCAATGTTGAAAGCGGAAAACACAGGAATTAAACATGTCGCAGACTATGTAAAAATGTTACCTGAAGGGAAAGTTCCTGTTATCAGTGAGTACGGTATTTTTAGAAATACAGAACCGCAAGTAAGGTCGGTAACCCATGCTTTATATATTGCAAAAACACTACT
>CAJNCB010000046.1:0-1097 GCA_905221155.1 bacterium
CACTATGAGAATGAATTTGGTGGCGTGCGCGATATCGACATTCCTTTTGAGGGAGTTGTCAATAATATCAAGCGTCGCTACCATGAAACTAATAGTGACTACACTCGCACTCAGATGCGCCTCTACATGAATGAACTGACCTGCGGAACCTGTCACGGCTATCGCCTCAATGACCAGGCCTTGTCTGTCCGTGTGGGTGGCCAGCAAGGGCCACATATCGGAGAAATTTCAGACCTGTCTATCGCGGACCACTTGGACTTGGTAAGCAAGTTGACTCTATCTGAAAATGAAGCCATTATTGCTCGGCCTATTCTCAAGGAAATCAAGGATCGTTTGACCTTCCTTAATAACGTGGGTCTTAACTATCTGACCCTGTCACGTTCGGCAGGAACCCTTTCAGGTGGGGAAAGTCAGCGTATTCGTTTGGCAACTCAGATTGGTTCTAACTTATCAGGTGTCCTTTATATTCTAGACGAGCCGTCAATCGGTCTTCACCAGAGGGACAATGACCGTCTGATTGCCAGTCTCAAAAAGATGCGTGATTTGGGCAATACTCTCATAGTAGTGGAACATGACGAAGATACCATGCGTGAGGCGGATTATCTGATTGACGTTGGTCCCGGTGCCGGTGTTTTTGGTGGGGAAATTGTTGCGGCAGGTACGCCTAAACAGGTAGCTCGTAACAGTAAGTCTATCACAGGCCAGTACTTATCAGGCAAACGTGCCATTCCAGTACCAGACGAGCGCCGTGAAGGAAATGGTCGTTTTATCGAGGTGACGGGAGCGCGTGAGAACAACCTGCAAAATGTCACAGCTCGTTTCCCACTAGGAAAATTCATCGCAGTGACAGGTGTGTCAGGTTCAGGAAAATCGACCCTAATCAATAGCATTCTCAAAAAAGCTATTGCCCAGAAGCTCAACCGTAATTCAGACAAGCCTGGTAAATTCAAGACCATCACAGGGATTGAGCATGTAGACCGCTTGATTGACATTGACCAAAGTCCTATCGGACGAACGCCGAGGTCCAACCCAGCTACCTATACAGGAGTTTTTGACGATATACGTGACCTTTTTGCTCAGACAAATGAGGCTAAGAT
>CAJNCB010000047.1:0-1095 GCA_905221155.1 bacterium
TGTGAAATGTTTATGAAACTGTTTACAAAGTTGAAATAATGCGTTATAATAAACTTGTGAAAAAATTAACAAAGGATATCAATCCTTGAAAGCTATGGAGGAAAATATGGCTGATAAAAAAACTGTGACACCAGAAGAAAAGAAACTCGCTGCTGAAAAGCATGTCGATGGCTTGGTGCAAAAAGCTTTAGTTGCTCTTGAGGAAATGCGTAAACTCGACCAAGAACAGGTCGACTACATCGTAGCTAAAGCGTCAGTGGCAGCTTTGGATGCCCACGGAGAATTGGCTCTACATGCCTATGAAGAAACAGGACGTGGTGTATTTGAAGACAAAGCAACTAAGAACTTGTTTGCTTGTGAACACGTAGTAAACAACATGCGCCACACTAAAACAGTTGGCGTTATCGAAGAAGACGATGTAACAGGTTTGACTCTTATCGCTGAACCAGTTGGCGTTGTTTGTGGTATCACTCCAACAACAAACCCAACATCAACAGCAATCTTTAAGGCATTGATTTCATTGAAGACACGTAATCCAATCGTCTTTGCCTTCCACCCATCAGCTCAAGAATCATCAGCTCACGCAGCTCAAATCGTTCGTGATGCTGCGATTAAAGCAGGTGCTCCTGAAAACTGTGTACAGTGGATTACTGAACCATCTATGGAAGCAACTAGTGCGCTTATGAACCACGAAGGTGTTGCAACAATCCTTGCAACAGGTGGTAATGCCATGGTTAAAGCTGCATACTCATGTGGTAAACCAGCTCTTGGAGTAGGTGCCGGAAACGTTCCAGCTTATGTTGAAAAATCAGCAAACATTCGCCAAGCTGCACACGATATCGTCATGTCTAAGTCATTTGATAATGGTATGGTCTGTGCATCTGAACAAGCGGTTATCATTGATAAAGAAATTTACGATGAATTTGTAGCAGAATTCAAATCTTACCACACTTACTTTGTAAACAAAAAAGAAAAAGCCCTTCTCGAAGAATTCTGCTTCGGCGTGAAAGCAAACAGCAAAAACTGTGCTGGTGCAAAATTGAACGCTGACATCGTTGGTAAACCAGCAACTTGGATTGCAGAACAAGCAGGATT
>CAJNCB010000048.1:0-1090 GCA_905221155.1 bacterium
ACACCTACTATTGGAGTTCCGTCTTCTGTTTGGTAGTTAACTACTACTTGTCCAGCTTTTTCGTAAACATAAGTTACTTCTGTTGTACCTTCTACTACGTCTCCAGTTTCTTTAGAACCGTCTTTAAGTGCTTTAGCTGTTAGGTAGTATTTAACACCATCTTTAGTGATTTCGTCTTTTTTGTGGTCTGCTGTATCGTATTTAACGTTTAGAGAAGCATCTGTTTCATCTTTTTCGTCTTCAGCGATTACGTTACCTTCTGTATCTTCATACTTAACAACAACGTTACCTTTTACTTCTTTATAAACGTATGTTACTTCTTTAGTTTCACCCGCAACAACTTTACCAGTTTCTTCACCTTTAGTTGCTGTTGGTACTAGTTCGTATACTTTTCCTTCTGCAGTTGTGATACGGTTTGGTTTCATTCCGTTGTCTGCAGTGTTGTAGTCAGTTCCTGCTTTGGCATCAGTTGTGTCTTTAGCACCTGAAGCTACGTTTGCTCCATCTGCAGTTCCTACTAATGGAGTTCCGTCTTCTGTTTGATAATTAACGATTACTGATCCAGCTTTTTCGTAAACGTAAGTTACTTCAGTAGTACCTTCAACTACGTCTCCAGTTTCTTTAGAACCATCTTTAAGTGCTTTAGCTGTTAAGTAGTATTTAACACCATCTTTTTCGATAGATTCTTTTTTATGGTCAGTTGTGTCGTATTTAGCGTTTAGAGAAGCATCTGTTTCATCTTGTTCGTCATCAGCAAGTGTGTTTCCTTCAGTATCTACATACTTAACAACAACATTACCTTTCACTTCTTTATAAACGTATGTTGCTTCTTTAGTTGTTCCTGATTCTACTTCACCTTCTGGTTCACCTTCAGTTGATTCTGGAACTAGTTGGTAAACTTTTCCTTCTGCAGTTTTAATACGTTCTGGTTTCATTCCGTTATCTGCAGTGTTATAGGCTGTACCGGGTTTACCGTTATCAACAGCTTTCGTACCTGAAGCTACAGTTTTGCTTTCGTCTCCAACTACTGTACCTGAAAGAGCTGTTCCGTCTTCTGTTTTGTAGTTAACGATGACTGATCCAGCTTTTT
>CAJNCB010000049.1:0-1063 GCA_905221155.1 bacterium
GGCAAACCCTTGGTTTTCTATACCATAGAAGTCGCTCTAGCCTCCAAGCTATTTAGTGAAATCTGGGTCTCCTCAGATTCACTCGCCTATCTAGAACTCTGTCGTCAAGCTTATCCAGAGATTCGTTGTGTCCATAGATCAAAAGAATTGGCCCTATCCACAACCTCTAGCTTAGAAACCTTACGAGACTTTTTACAACCCTTTGAGGAAGAGCAGATTTTCGTGAATCTACAGGTGACCTCACCCCTGAGAGAGGTGGAGCACCTCGTCGAGTCCTACCAGCTCTACTGTCAGTCTGGAGCTGACCATTTGATTTCCTGTGTTAAGGCGGACAAGAGTCGCAGTCTTTTCTTGCAACTAGGGGAGTCACCTTTTATCCGTCCCCCTCAAGTTTCCAAGCACTATGCTCGGCAAAAAGAGCCTGTCTATTACTATCCCAACGGTAGTATCTGGATTTCTCGCAAGGACCTTTACCTACGAGATGAGACCTTTTACACTGATAAGACAGTAGCCTATGAAATGCCCAAACTCTATTCTTATGATATCGACGATGCCTTGGACTTTGAAGTCGTTGAGACCTTGTTGCACCATCACCACCTAGGAGAATCAAAGAGATGAAATACCTCATCATTGCCACGACGCCCTTGCAGGCCAAGATTGCCCAGCATATCAGGGGACTCTATCCTGACCAGGACTTTGTCAGTCTTTATGTCAGCCCTGTCAAAAATGCCCGACAGGAGCATTATGCTAAGGATTTTGACCATGTTCACTATCCTCAGACGGCAGAGGACTTGGCTCAGATTTGTCAGGAGCTGGCGGGAGACTATGATACTATCTTTTATGCTAGTTTTGATAATAACTTGATTCTGGACTTGGTTGCTAGTTCAAACTACCAACACCTCATGAGTTTCGATGATGGCTATGCGGATATTTACCCCTTGGGTATGTATGCTTGGCCTCTCCAACCCAGTCAGGTGGGCACTTTAGGCTTGACCAGAGATGACTTGATTGAACGGACGGAAAAGCACTATACCCTCTATCGCAGTGATTACCATGTTGTGGC
>CAJNCB010000050.1:0-1049 GCA_905221155.1 bacterium
GTCGATGCTGACGCTGAAGCTACTGCGCTAGTAGATGCTGAGGCACTTGCTACCGCACTTGTTGACGCTGAAGCTGAAGCTACTGCACTTGTCGATGCTGAAGCTGAAGCTACTGCACTTGTTGAGGCTGAAGCTGAAGCCACCGCACTTGTTGATGCTGAGGCTGAAGCTACTGCACTTGTTGACGCTGAAGCTGAGGCTACTGCACTTGTTGACGCTGACGCTGAGGCTACTGCACTTGTCGAGGCTGAGGCACTTGCTACCGCACTTGTTGACGCTGAAGCTGAGGCTACTGCACTTGTCGAGGCTGAGGCACTTGCTACCGCACTTGTTGACGCTGACGCTGAGGCTACCGCGCTTGTTGATGCTGAGGCACTTGCTACCGCACTTGTCGAGGCTGAAGCACTTGCTACTGCACTTGTCGAGGCTGAGGCACTTGCTACTGCACTCGTTGACGCTGACGCTGAGGCT
Source organism: bacterium (assembly GCA_905221155.1). Lineage (GTDB taxonomy): Bacteria > Bacillota > Bacilli > Lactobacillales > Streptococcaceae > Streptococcus. Next base: position 472 of record CAJNCB010000050.1, read on the forward strand.
ACTGCACTTGTTGAAGCTGAAGCACTTGCTACCGCACTTGTCGATGCTGAAGCTGAAGCTACTGCACTTGTTGACGCTGAAGCTGAAGCTACTGCACTTGTCGATGCTGAAGCTGAAGCCACTGCGCTAGTAGATGCTGAAGCACTTGCCACCGCACTTGTCGATGCTGAGGCTGAAGCTACTGCGCTAGTAGATGCTGAAGCTGAGGCTACCGCACTTGTTGACGCTGAAGCTGAAGCTACTGCACTTGTTGAAGCTGAGGCACTTGCTACCGCACTTGTCGATGCTGAAGCTGAAGCTACTGCACTTGTTGACGCTGAAGCTGAAGCTACCGCACTTGTCGATGCTGAGGCTGAAGCTACTGCGCTTGTTGACGCTGAAGCTGAAGCCACTGCACTTGTTGACGCTGAGGCACTTGCTACCGCACTTGTCGATGCTGAAGCTGAAGCTACTGCACTTGTTGACGCTGAAGCTGAAGCTACCGCGCTTGTTGACGCTGAAGCTGAAGCTACTGCGCTAGTAGATGCTGAAGCTGAGGCTACCGCACTTGTTGACGCTGAAGCTGAAGCTACTGCACT
>CAJNCB010000051.1:0-1048 GCA_905221155.1 bacterium
TATTATTTCTAATAAATTGAAATTAATCGAATAAATTAAATATTATTTCTAAATATTTGAAAATAATTACTATTTGTATTATACTATCTTTGAGGTAACTATTATGAACTATATTAAAAGACCACATTATTTAGACTTTTTAAGAAGACATCGTGACCGCCAAATCATCAAAGTTGTGAGTGGAGTTAGGCGAGCTGGTAAATCTGTGCTTTTTCAACTCTATAAAGAGGAATTACTAGCAACTGGGGTAGACGAGAATCAAATCATATCCATCAATTTCGAAGATTTAAGTTACTACGACCTGCGACATTTTCAAACATTATTTGCTTATATAAAAGAGCGGTTAGTTGAGGAAAAAACATACTATATCTTTTTAGATGAAATTCAACATGTTGAAAAATTTGAACTGGTAGCAGATAGTCTATTCATTTTGCCAAATGTTGACCTCTATTTGACTGGATCTAACGCCTACTTTATGAGTAGCCAATTAGCTACAAACTTGACTGGTCGGTATGTTGAGATAGAGGTTCTCCCTTTGTCATTTGAAGAATACCTATCAGGCCAATCTCTCTCAGAGAATCGGAATACAACAGAAATTTTTAACAATTATCTCTTTAGTGCTTTCCCTTACTTATTGCAAACATCATCTTACGCTGAAAAAATTGACTATCTCAGAGGAATATATAACTCAATACTGTTAAATGATATTGTCACTAGATTGGGAAATCCAAATCCTACTATTATTGAGCGCATTGTCCGAACCCTTCTCAGTAGTACAGGTAGCTTAATATCAACAAATAAGATTCGCAATACCCTAGTCAGCCAAAATGTTTCAATATCCCATAATACTTTGGAAAATTATTTGACAACTTTGACAGATAGTTTACTTTTTTATTCCGTTCCACGTTTTGATGTAAAAGGTAGAGCATTATTACAACGCTTAGAAAAATATTATCCCGTTGATTTAGGTTTACGACATCTCTTATTACCAGACCACAAAGAAGACATTGGGCATATCTTGGAAAATATTGTATATTTGGAATTGAGA
>CAJNCB010000052.1:0-1029 GCA_905221155.1 bacterium
AAGCGGAGTTGTCTCATATCATTGATATTGTCAATCGTCTGGGCTTGGCCCATCCTGAGATTTCTTTCAGCTTGATTAGTGATGGCAAGGAAATGACGCGGACAGCTGGGACTGGTCAATTGCGCCAAGCTATCGCAGGGATTTACGGTTTGGCGAGTGCCAAGAAGATGATTGAAATTGAGAATTCTGACCTAGATTTCGAAATTTCAGGTTTTGTGTCCTTGCCTGAGTTGACTAGAGCCAACCGCAACTATATCAGTCTCTTCATCAATGGTCGTTATATCAAGAACTTCCTGCTTAATCGTGCAATTCTTGACGGTTATGGCAGTAAGCTCATGGTAGGCCGTTTTCCACTAGCTGTCATTCACATTCATATCGACCCCTATCTAGCGGATGTCAATGTGCATCCGACTAAGCAAGAGGTGAGGATTTCTAAGGAAAAAGAACTGATGACGCTGGTCTCAGAAGCTATTGCAAATAGTCTCAAGGAACAAACCTTGATACCAGATGCCTTGGAAAATCTTGCCAAATCTACCGTGCGCAATCGTGAGAAGGTGGAGCAGACCATTCTCCCTCTCAAAGAAAATACTCTATACTATGAAAAAACAGAGCTGACTAGATCTAGTCAAGCTGAGGTGGCTGATTATCAGGTGGAATTGACTGAGGAAGGGCAGGATTTGACTCTGTTTGCCAAAGAAACCTTGGATCAATTGACTAAGCCAGCAAAACTGCATTTTGCAGAGAGAAAACCTGCTAACTACGATCAGCTAGATCACCCAGAGTTAGACCTTGCGAGTCTTGATAAGGCTTATGACAAGCTGGAGCGAGAAGAAGCATCAAGCTTCCCAGAGTTGGAATTTTTCGGGCAAATGCACGGGACTTATCTCTTTGCCCAAGGGCGAGATGGGCTCTATATCATAGACCAGCATGCGGCTCAGGAACGGGTTAAATATGAGGAATATCGTGAAAGCATTGGCAATGTTGACCAGAGCCAGCAGCAACTACTAGTGCCCTATATCTTTGAATTTC
>CAJNCB010000053.1:0-1028 GCA_905221155.1 bacterium
AGTAGTGTCGTTCTACTTGACGACTCAGTACCTGTGTTTGGTAATTCTTTTTGTGACTTACCTGCTGATTCAGATGTATTTCCAACTTGTGAGTTCGAATGGTTTGCTGAATTTGAAACAGAAATCGAAGTACTTGTCGATGCTGAATTTGAAACTGATGTGCTCACTGCGACTGAAGCTGAGGCTACCGCACTTGTTGACGCTGAAGCTGATGCCACTGCACTAGTAGATGCTGAAGCTGAAGCTACTGCACTTGTCGACGCTGAAGCTGAGGCTACCGCACTTGTTGACGCTGAGGCTGAAGCTACCGCACTAGTAGATGCTGAAGCTGAAGCCACTGCACTAGTAGATGCTGAAGCTGAGGCGACTGCACTCGTTGACGCTGAGGCTGAAGCCACTGCACTAGTAGATGCTGAAGCACTTGCTACCGCACTGGTCGATGCTGAGGCACTTGCCACCACACTGGTTGATGCTGAGGCACTTGCCACCGCACTTGTTGATGCTGAGGCTGAGGCTACCGCACTGGTTGACGCTGAAGCTGAGGCTACCGCACTGGTTGACGCTGAAGCACTTGCGACTGCACTAGTCGATGCTGAGGCTGAAGCCACCGCGCTGGTTGATGCTGAAGCTGAAGCTACTGCACTTGTTGACGCTGAGGCTGAAGCTACCGCACTTGTCGATGCTGAGGCTGAGGCTACCGCACTTGTTGACGCTGAAGCTGAAGCTACTGCACTTGTTGATGCTGAAGCTGAAGCTACCGCACTTGTCGATGCTGAAGCTGAAGCCACTGCACTAGTCGATGCTGAAGCTGAAGCCACTGCACTAGTCGATGCTGAGGCACTTGCTACTGCGCTCGTTGATGCTGAAGCTGAAGCTACTGCACTCGTTGACGCTGAGGCTGAGGCTACCGCACTAGTTGATGCTGAAGCTGAGGCTACCGCACTCGTTGACGCTGAAGCTGAAGCCACTGCACTAGTCGATGCTGAGGCACTTGCTACCGCGCTCGTTGATGCTGAAGCTGAAGCTAC
>CAJNCB010000054.1:0-1013 GCA_905221155.1 bacterium
GCTTTTTCTAAAGTTTCTTTTTGTTGTTCTAATGCTTTATTTTTTTCTTCAACTACTTTAGCTTTTTCAGTAGCATCAGCTTTGTCTTTATCAGCTACTTTAGTTAATTTTTCAATTTTTTCAGCTAAATCATCAGCTATGTCTTGAAGTTTTTTAACGATTGGTTTAGAAGCTTCTTTGTTGTAAGCAGCGTCTAATTTTTCTTTATCAGCAGCTGGAAGCTCAGCAAGAGGTTTTCCTTCTTGTTTTGTAGCGCCGATTTCGTCTGCTTGAGGATTTTGATCTTTAGTAGCTTCAGCAGTCGCATTTTGATCTTCTAATTCTTTAGCAGCTTCTGTAGCTGTGATGACACCATCTTCGATAGCTTTTAATAAAGCATCTTTACCGATTGCAGCTTTAGCTTTTTCGATAGCTTTAGCTTTGTCAGTGATTTTAGAATTTTTGTTAATTTCAGCTTCTGCGTCTCTTTCAAGTTGCTCTAAAGCACCTTTAAGAGCTTCTAAGTTGTCTTTTTCTTCTTTTCTAAGTTCTTCAACTTTAGCTTTAGCTTTTTCAGCCTCTTCTTTAGCTTTAGTTAACTCAACTTCAGCGTCAGTTTTAGCTTTATCTGCTTCTGCTTTTGCAGTCTCAGCAGCAGTTACATCTTCAGCTTCTTTTGTAGCTTTAGCTGTAGCTTCATCTGCTTTTGTTTTAGCTTCGTCTGCTTTTTTCTGCAATTCAGCAACTTTAGCATCCGCTTCTGCTTTAGCTTCAGCAGCTTTTTCAGCTTCTGTTTTCTCTGCTGGTTTAGCTGGTTCTTCTTCTACTGGTTTAGCTGGCTCGTTAGCTTCTTTTTCTTTAGCAGCTTTTACTTCATCAAGAGCCTTGTTGTACTCATCAGTAAGTTTATTTAATTCGTCAGCAACAGCTTGAGTATCTGTAGCAGCTTGATCAAAGTCATTTTGTGCAGCATCGCGAGCTACTTCTGCTTTTTTAGCAACATCTTCTAAAATTTTAACAATTTCTTCAGATGA
>CAJNCB010000055.1:0-1013 GCA_905221155.1 bacterium
GTCCTTGTCCATGAATCGACTTATGGCAAGGGTGATGAAAAAATTGCTCGTAACCATGGCCACTCTACTAACATGCAGGCAGCGCAGGTGGCAGTAGAAGCAGGTGCTAAACGCCTCTTGCTCAACCATATCAGTGCCCGTTTCCTCTCAAAAGATATCAGCAAGCTCAAAAAAGATGCTGCTAGTGTCTTTGAAAATGTCCATGTGGTCAAAGATTTGGAAGAAGTGGAAATCTAGCAGTCACAGAAAGGAACAGTATGCCTACTATTCTCATTACCGGAGCTAGCGGTGGCCTAGCCCAAGAAATGGTCAAACTTTTGCCGAATGACCAACTCATCTTGCTTGGTAGAAATAAGGAAAAATTAGTCCAACTCTACGGAAATCATCCTCATGCAGAATTGATTGAAATCGATATTACCGATGACTCAGCTTTAGAATCTCTGGTAACCGATCTCTATCTCCGCTATGGCAAGATTGATGTCTTGATTAACAACGCTGGTTACGGGATTTTTGAGGAATTTGACCAGATTTCCGACCAAGATATTCACAAGATGTTTGAGGTCAATACCTTTGCCCTGATGAATCTATCTCGACGCCTTGCGGCCCGTATGAAAGAGAGTCGAAAAGGCCATATCATCAATATCGTTAGCATGGCAGGTTTAATCGCTACTGGCAAGTCTAGTCTTTACTCAGCGACCAAGTTTGCGGCCATTGGTTTTTCAAATGCTCTGCGCCTAGAACTTATGCCCTATGGAGTCTATGTGACAACAGTCAATCCAGGACCAATCCGTACAGGATTTTTCGACCAAGCCGACCCAGATGGCACCTATCTCAAATCGGTTGAACGCTTCCTGCTATAACCAGATACAGTGGCTAAAAAGATTGTCAAGATTATAGGAAAAAACAAACGAGAGCTCAATCTCCCAATCCTCCTCAACCTCGCCCATAAGTTTTATACCCTCTTTCCCAAGCTAGCTGATAAGCTGGCAGGGGAAACTTTTAATTATAAGTAA
>CAJNCB010000056.1:0-1010 GCA_905221155.1 bacterium
GGTTGGACTTGGCTCAGTAGCAAAAAGTTTTAGATTTGAAAGCTGACCAGTTTCTGTATCAAAGTCTGCCTTGTAAATCCCTTGAGAAGTCCGACGTGTATAAGTTCCAAAATAAACAGTTTCTTTCATAACTTTACCTCTATATAAAAGATAAGACTATTATATCACAAAAATGGAAGTATGAAGAAATCAAGATTAGCAAGACCTTCACCTAATTCTTTTCATGATAATATTAAGAATGTTTTCATTGATTTCCTTTTGAAAAGTGCTATAATAATCCTATACAAATTGCAAAGGAGTTTGTTTATGAAAAAACGTGTTTTCTTAGCAGCAGGAGTTGCTGTACTCTCGGCAGCGGTTCTAGCCGCGTGTTCATCTGCTAATGCTAATAAAGAAGCAAATAAACCAGTTACTTATGCCTATGTATTTTCATCAGATCCTTCGACTCTGGATTATACAGTTTCTGGAAATATCAGCACTAAACAGGTCACAGGTAACGTTATTGACGGTTTGCTTGAAAATGACCAATATGGCAATCTTGTTCCATCAGTTGCAGAAGATTGGACTGTTTCCAAAGATGGTTTGACCTATACCTATAAAATCCGTCAGGGTGTCAAGTGGTATACCAATGAGGGGGAAGAGTATGGTGAAGTCAAGGCTCAAGACTTTGTGACTGGTCTGAAACATGCAGCAGATAAGAAATCACAGGCTCTTTATCTCGTACAGGATTCTATCAAAGGATTGGATGACTATGTAAATGGGAAAACAACAGATTTTTCTAGTGTTGGGGTAAAAGCAACTGACGATTATACTGTAGTCTATACTTTGAATCATCCAGAATCTTTCTGGAATTCAAAAACAACAATGGGAGTCCTTGCACCAGTTAATGAAGACTTTTTAGCTTCTAAAGGAGAGGACTTTGGTAAACCAACGGATGTAACGAGCATTCTATACAATGGGCCTTATCTCCTCAAGGGTCTTACATCTAAGTCTTCTATCGAAATGACCAA
>CAJNCB010000057.1:0-1008 GCA_905221155.1 bacterium
TGCAAGTCATGCTGGACACCCTTCGTGTCATTCACAATCCCCTACAAGACTATGCCTTGGTCGCCCTTATGAAGTCTCCTATGTTTGGCTTTGATGAGGACGAGTTAGCACGTTTTTCCCTTCAGAAAGCAGAGGATAAAGTCCAAGAAAATCTCTACGAGAAACTAGTAAATGCTCAAAAACAGGTAAGTAGCCAAAAAGGCTTGATTCACTCAGCTCTAGCTGAGAAACTAAAGCAATTCATGGATATCTTGGCTTCTTGGCGCTTGTATGCCAAAACCCACTCCCTCTATGACCTGATTTGGAAGATTTACAATGACCGTTTTTATTATGACTATGTTGGGGCTTTGCCAAATGGTCCTGCTAGACAGGTCAATCTCTATGCCCTAGCACTGCGTGCTGATCAATTTGAAAAGAGCAATTTCAAGGGCTTGTCGCGTTTTATTGGTATGATTGACCAAGTTTTAGAAGCCCAGCACGATTTGGCAAGCGTGGCTGTCGCACCGCCAAAAGATGCAGTAGAGCTCATGACCATTCACAAGAGTAAAGGGCTGGAGTTTCCTTACGTCTTTATCCTCAATATGGATCAAGATTTTAACAAGCAAGACAGCATGTCAGAAGTCATTCTCAGTCGTAAAAATGGACTAGGTGTCAAGTATATTGCCAAGATGGAGACAGGAGCAGTGGAAGAACACTATCCTAAAACCATCAAACTCTCCATTCCTAGTCTGACCTATAGACAGAACGAAGAAGAATTACAGCTGGCAAGCTATTCAGAACAGATGCGCCTTCTTTATGTTGCTATGACAAGGGCTGAGAAAAAGCTCTATCTTGTCGGCAAGGGTTCTCGCGAAAAGCTGGAAGCCAAGGAATACCCAGCAGCTAAAAATAGAAAACTAAATAGCAACACTAGACTTCAAGCCAAGAATTTCCAAGATTGGATTTGGGCTATCAGCAAAGTGTTTGCCAAAGACAATCTCAACTTTAGCTATCGTTTTGTTGGCGAAG
>CAJNCB010000058.1:0-1004 GCA_905221155.1 bacterium
AATCAAAGCTAAATTGGAAGAAGCTGGAGCTTCAGTTACTCTTAAATAATAGAGCGACTACATTAGTAGCTTAAAAACATGATTAAACCGCTATTCGTAAGAGTAGCGGTTTTTCTTGTTTTATATAGGGGATTGCTCCAAAGATAATAATTTATAAGTATGAGTTGCCTTTTCAATAAATGGGTTATATAATAGTAATATAGCTATGGAAGATTAATCTTATAATTTATAGTTTTCATTTTAGAGGAGAAAAGATGGCATTAAATTTGTTTGATGTTATTCGTTATGAAGGTGAAGATACAAGGAATATACTTGCTTGGAGACATCCTAAAACGAATATCAAGATAGGAGCAACTGTAATTGTAAACCCTGGTCAGTGTGCTGTATTGTTTTCAAATGGAAGAGCAGTAACTACTTATGATGCTGGTAAACATAAGATTGAAGGATATGATATTCAAGTAGTTTCAGGAATAAAAAACTTTCTAAGTGGAGGTATTTCGTCTGACTCATTGTTTTTGTGGTTTGTGAATATGTATGATTTACAACCGATTGGATGGGGAACTTCTTCTCCTATAATGGTTCGAGATCCAGAAAGTGATATTCCTGTAGAATTGAAAATACATGGGAATTTTATTCCTCGAATTGTAGACTTAGAAGCTTTTATATTAGAATTTATGCCAAGTCACCCCGATATTATAACAGCTCCTATTTTACAAAAACGCTTTAGACAAACTGTTAGTGGGTTGATTAGTTCAGCTATTTCACAAGTAATATATAACCATAAGATTCCAATTCTTGATATTGAGATGCACAGTTTTGATATGTCTGTTGCTTTGTCAGCTATTTTATCCAGCCATTTTTCTAAATATGGAATTAGTATTGAGGAATTTAACATTGAGGCTTTAAAGGTAAATCAGAATAGTAATGGATATAGAGAAATCTTTAAATTCCACAAGCAAATTTTAGAAGCCAAAAGCAAGCAGGCTGGTCGAGATATTGAAGAG
>CAJNCB010000059.1:0-1006 GCA_905221155.1 bacterium
TACCAAAAGTGCCAGGTGTAGAAACACCAACGCCACTACCATATCCAAACCATCCAACAGATCCAACGAAACCTGGAGATCCAACGGATCCTAATACACCAAATGTACCAGTGATTCCATATGTACCAGGGTATACACCAAGTGTAGGAGGAACACCGTTAATACCAAAAGTGCCAAATGATCCAACACAAGGATACATTCCACCAGCGGTACCAACAGAACCTGGAGGATACACCGATTGAGAATCACTTATGAGGCAAATCCACAAAAAGCAGTGGTGAAAGTATTCAATACAACAACAGGAACAGAGGTAGAATTACCAGAAGAGAAAGTAAGTATTGATAATGGAACAGCAGACTCAGCAATTCCAACAGATTCAGTAAGAGCTAAGATTGCAGACTTAGAAAAACGTGGATATATAGTTGAAAATAAAGACTTGTTGAATGATCAAAAATTCGATAAAGAAAAAGATCCAACAGATGGAGATCCAACACAAGTATTCAAATTATTAGTTAAGGAACGTACAGTAACAGTAACAGAGCCGAAAAATCCAAATGATCCAGTAGATCCAGATAAACCAGACGGACCAAAATGGCCAGAAACTGGATTAGCAAAATCTGACTTAGAAAAAGAAGTTACACGTACGATTACTTATGTTAAGAAAGACACTCCAAATGGAGAAGAAATTCCAGACGCAAAACCAACTAAAGAACAAACAGCCCACTTCAAACGTAATGCAACATACAACTTAGTAACAAAAGTAGTAACGCCAGGAGAATGGACAAGTACGGATAAAACTCTAGAAGCTGTACCAACAGAAAAATTAGATGGTTATGTAGCAAACGTACCTTCAGTAGAAGAAGTAGAAACAAATGCAAATTCAACTAATTTAGATCGTAAAGTAGTTTATACTAAGTTAGGATCATGGGTACCAAAAGTGCCAGGTGTAGAAACACCAACGCCACTACCATATCCAAACCATCCAACAGATCCAACGAAACCTGGA
>CAJNCB010000060.1:0-990 GCA_905221155.1 bacterium
ATCAGCCAAGCAGACCAACTGCTGGACTACAAGAGCTGGTCCGAGGAGGACAGGAAAATGTTTAGTCAACTACGTATGCGCGAAGAACAAGCCTTGTTAGCACAGGACTATGCCTTGGAACAAGCTGAAGAAAAAGGAAAAGTTGAAGGAAGTTTGTCTATGCTACTCAATCTCGTTCGCCAACATCTTTTAACAGCTGAGGTTGCGAGTGAACAGTTGGGCATGACCGTTGCTGAGTTTGAGGCACTCTTATAAGACAACCACAAGTAATGGCATTCTTGGAAATAAAAAAATACAGAGAAACCAGCAAAGACGAGGTTCGCAAACCGTGGTTGGAGTTTTTCGGGAATAAACCCTTTACCCAAGAACCCGAGCGAGCCATCAGTCAGGCAGACCAACTGCTGGACTACAAGAGCTGGTCCGAGGAGGACAGGAAGATGTTTAGTCAACTACGTATGCGCGAAGAACAGGCATTGTTGGCACAAGACTATGCCTTGGAAACTGCTAGAGCAGAGGGGCTGGAACAAGGTATTGAACAAGGACTGGAGCGTGGGAAATTCTTTGCCTTCTTAGATATGGTTCGCCAAGGTCTTTTGCCTTCTGAAGTTGCTAGCGAGCAATTAGGCATGACTGTCTCTGAGTTTGAAGAACTATTGAAAGAGCATCACAAATAAGAACTAAAAAAATACAGAGAAACCAGCAAGGATAGCGTTCGCAAACCGTGGTTGGAGTTTTTCGGGAACAAACCCTTTACCCAAGAACCCGAGCGAGCCATTAGCCAGGCAGACCAACTGCTGGACTACAAGAGCTGGTCCGAGGAGGACAGGAAGATGTTTAGTCAACTACGTATGCGTGAAGAACAAGCGTTATTGGCTCAGGATTATGCCTTGGAAACTGCTAGGGCAGAGGGTATCGAAGAGGGATTACAAGTAGGTTTAGTAAATCTCGTTCGTCAAGGTCTTCTGACTTCCGAGGTTGCCAGCGAGCAGT
>CAJNCB010000061.1:0-979 GCA_905221155.1 bacterium
AATTATAGAAAAAACTCCACAAATTATTTTATGTGGAGTACTTTTTTAAGAAAGGGATGTTTCACGAGAAACACTCTTCATAAGACACAATGTTCTTGTTTTAGGTCGTGTAGATGGTTGAAGCTGTCGCAATAGTATGCCACTGGTTGGCTGTTGTGGCTGCGAATCCCTTGTCTGCGTAAAAGTCTGTAAATGGCAGGATTTCCACTTCTAGCTCATCGATACGGTCCAGCTGACCTGCCAGATAAGCCTCGATGCGATTTTCTGCTCGTTTGATTCGTTGCAAGAGTCCGCCCATACGGATGTCAACCGTATCCAAGCCAAAGACCTTGTTTTCCTTCAACCATTGATGGCTAAAGAGGGCATGGAAGTCTTCAATTTGGCTTCTGAGTTCCGGTAATTCTTGTCTGGCGATTTCTTGCAGACTTTCTTTATCGTTTGTTTGGTAGGCCTGACGGATGCGTCTTCCCACATCTACTTTGCTACTTAAAATAGCATTCAACTGGGCCTGAGTTTCAAAGAGATAGGCATAGTTCCCAGCTTTTTCTTTGATTTCAGCAAGCGTCTCAGCAGCCTGAGCGAAGTGCGGTTTGTCTTGTTCAGGTGTCATGTGTCGGTCAAGAATCGGACAGAGAATATCCTGATAAAAGACATAGCGGTTAGGATTGATCCCGCTGAGATTACCTGGTAGGTCTGGTAAAAGGTTGGCAAGGTCAATCTGCATAAAATCTTCAACCGATAGACCAGTATTGGTTTTGAAGTGTGCAGACAAACGGTCTAGGTCATTGCGATAGCTGAGTTCTGCCCAGATTTGCAGACTTGGTAAGATAGAAAACTGGGCAGTTTCCCCACCATTATCCCCCCAACCCGTTACAATGACTTCTTTTATCTCATTGGCACGGCAGGCTTTATTAGCCTCAATAGCTACTAGACGGCTGAAATGGTTATTGGGTGTGAAACCAATCCACTTCCAAGCACC
>CAJNCB010000062.1:0-973 GCA_905221155.1 bacterium
AGCAAAAAAGAGATATAATAAAAAAGAAAGAGGTGCAATCATGGACAAAGAAAAAGAGCGACTTTTTAAAAAGTTGCAGGCGGAAATTAAAGAAGCAATCGAAGCGCTTGAAAGAGGGGAAGGCATTCCCTCAGAAGAAGTCAGAAAACGCCTGTTAAGCCCGTCAAATCAACGTTTCTAGCAAGTTTTTAAGTCTGAAAAATGGTATAATAGAGGTAGAGAAATAGTCTCTAAATCTAATAAAAGGAGGTTTTCAAATGGAGAACCGCAACGATTTTGAAGCTGGTGTTTTGCTTACCGAACAAGAGTGGAAAAAGCAAGGTTATAAGCTCATCACAGGAGCTAAAGCAGTCAAAGGCGAATATGGAGAAAATCGCTATGACTGTAACTCTGTATGCAGATTAAAGCCAGCCAAGACCATTGAAAGAACAGCAAAGCAATGGCTTGAAAAAGGCTACGTCCCGAAAGACGGAGCTTTCGGCAGGGAAATGCACTACTATTCCAAAGACAAAATTTTCATCTATTCTGAAGAAGAGGTAGAGCAGAATGAAGAAAAGGTAAAAGCAATACTGGAAGAGAAGCGCAAGGCGAGGAATGAGCGCCAGCGCCAGTACAGACTTGACAAAAAAGAGCGGAAGCAGGAGCTGGAGCAACTACTTGATGAAAGAATAGCAGAGCTACGTGATATGCGTAAGACTTTTGATAAAAAGCAAGAGACTTATGAAAGGCTAACTGAAATGATCCGCAAGAAAAAGTACAACGTTGTTACAGTAGCTTTCGGCAGATTGAATACTTACGACTTTATCACGGACAAAGCCTTATACGAGTATCAGACAGGCGAAAAGATACATATCCCAAATTTTGACGGAGAGCCAAAAGTCGTGGGACACCGCTATAGCCCGTTAAGATATAACCTAGTTTATCCTTATCTTTTCACATTCGAACACCGTTATAAAACTCTAGAGGGTAAACC
>CAJNCB010000063.1:0-960 GCA_905221155.1 bacterium
GACGACTACCTAGAAGGCAAAACAATCAGCCCAGAAGCCCAAGCAAGAATCGAAAACTGGTGGCACAAAGGCCAACATAAACGCCACCTACCCATCACCGTATTCGATGACTTTTGGGAGTGAAAACCTCCAGTGTAGGTTTTTACCCCGAGCATGGAAACAAGTAAGCGAGGAAGGTCCAATGGACCTTTTTAGCGTATTACCTTGAGATTCAAAAGCAAAACAAGTTTTAATGGAGATTGGGCAGAGAACCATCTATCAGAAAGCGAGGTAGCGTCATGAAAGCAATCGGTACGCAAATGTTACAGACAGAACGTTTGATTTTGAGAAGATTTGTGGAGAGTGATGCGGAAGCCATGTTTCAGAATTGGGCTTCATCCGATGAGAATCTGACCTATGTCACCTGGGAACCTCATCCTGATGTCGAGGTGACTCGAAATTCGATTCGTAATTGGGTTGCTTCCTATGCTAATCCCAACTATTACAAATGGGCCATTTGCCTCAAAGAAGACCCAAAACAAGTGATTGGAGATATCAGCATCGTTACAATAGATGAGAACGATGCTTCTTGTGAAATTGGCTATGTGCTAGGCAAAGCTTACTGGGGATATGGGATGATGACAGAGGCTTTAAAAGCTGTCTTGGACTTCTGTTTTACTCAAGTAGGCTTTCAAGAAGTCAAGGCACGATATGCCAGTCTCAATTCAGCTTCAAGTCGTGTCATGGAGAAGGCTGGAATGTCCTATCTAAAAACCATTGTCAATGGTGTAGAGAGAAAAGGCTATCTTGCGGACCTTATTTATTATCAGATAAGTAGGGGAGAGTAGTGAATTTTCTTTTCTGTTTCCATCAAAGTCAGACTGTGTCTGGCTTTTTTTGCAATATTTTTTACATAACCTGATTAAATTCCTATTTTTCCCTATCATTGCCCCTGTTTTTTCTGGAGTTTTGGGGCTATAA
>CAJNCB010000064.1:0-952 GCA_905221155.1 bacterium
GAGCAGATTGCGGACAGGAATCCGTCTTTGCATAATCTGGAATTGCGAAGCAAAAATTCCAATGAACATCCCAACCAAAGCAAAGTCCAGCCCAAAGATTTCTGGATTTGGTAGCAGACCACCTAGAGCCGTTCCGACAACTGTTCCCACAAACCAAGCCACATAGCTGTTGAGATTGTTTCCGTGCATCCACATCGGATTGACCTTGTCTGTATGGGCTAATTCACCCATCAAAACGCCGTAAGTCTCATCTGTCAAGATGCTAGACATACCGATATTGTGCCAGAGACTGGTATGACGGAAATAGGTAGACGCATGCAAACTCAGCAAAAAGAGACGCAAATTGATCAAAAAAACCGTCATAGCAATAGCTGCCACAGGTGCTTGAACCGCAATCAAGGCCAACATGGCAAACTGGGCGCTCCCAGCATAAACAAAGAGGCTCATCAAACCCATCTCTACAGGTGTTACATAGGGCGCACCGATAATCCCACAGGCAAGGCCAATACTAACATAACCCAGGGCCGTTGGCATTGCTGCCTGCGCCCCCTCCCAAAATCCTTTTTCTTTCATCTTTCTCCTCGTATTGTCTTAATAAATGGGCTGAAAAGGCTCCAGCCACAGCATGGACTATTATAACACATTCAGGAAAGAGAAAAAAGTCTGCTGATTGTAATCAGACAGACTCCATTTTATTCCATCGTATCAAAAGTGAGGCTTGGTTTGGCATTGAGATCCAAGCTTGCGAAGTTTTCTTTGTTCCACTCGCTGACGCTGGCATAGGCAATCATTCCTGCATTATCTCCGCAGAGGCGCAGAGGGGGGATGATGACCTTGACATCTGTGATTTCAGTTGCTAGGCGTTCTCTGAGACTTTTATTGGCTGCCACACCACCTGCCACGACAAGGGTTTTAACAGGGTATTTCTCCAAAGCCTTCTTAGTTTTTGCCA
>CAJNCB010000065.1:0-947 GCA_905221155.1 bacterium
TCAAATCCATCTCCATCTGTTTTATAGATTTCAACTTCAGATGAACCAGCTTCTTCCCCTGTTAAGAATACAACGTTCGCTGGAACTTCTGTCCCATTTAAAGTAGCTTTAACTGAGAATTCTACCCCAACGTTAGCTCCATCTTTAACAGATTGGATAACCGTTTTACCTTTAGTATCCATTCCGTTTGTTTTCGCAACAGAATAACCTCCTTGTTGTACTACTTTTAATACGGCTGGATCTCCATTTTTATACTCATTGACAGCATTAGCGTCATAACCTGCTCCACCACGTTTTTTATACTCATCGGTTGAGTTGAATGGTGCTAATTTAGTAACTGTTAAGGTTACAACATATCCTGGTGAGATTTCTTGTGTGAATTTAGTTCCTACTTGAAGAGTATCCCCTGCACCAAGATTTTCTATAGTTGCTTTACTGTTATTGATATCAAACCATTTAATTTGTTTAGTCAAACGCTCTGTATTTTTATCTGCGTACTTCTTCCAGTGATTGATTTGCTCATCTTCTGAAAGAGGTGGCTCTGTCACAGTCTCAGCAACATCAGCTAAGACATATGAGAACTTACCGTCACGTTTGATCCCAGCGTTTTTCAACTCGTTGTAGACTGCAAGGATTGATTCGTTAAGGCGTTCCAATTGTGCATCTACTTGCTCTTTTGTGACACTTTTATCAGCAAGAAGAGCTTTAGTTTCAGTTAGAACTGCTTGGTTTTTAGCAACTGCTGCTGTAACTGCCGCTTTATTTTCTTCTTTGACGTCAGCCTTAGCAAGTTCAGTCTCAGCCAATTTGTTTGTCACTTCAGCTTCTGATGATACTTGTGTAAGAGTTGTTGTTGCTACTGAAAGAGCCTTTTCAGCTGGAGTAGCAGTTTTTTCTGCTTCAGCTTTTGCCGCTTCCTTATCAGCTGCTTCTTTCTTTTCTAAGCC
>CAJNCB010000066.1:0-938 GCA_905221155.1 bacterium
TTCTTACAGTTTTAAAATCATTTAACTCTAAAAACACGAACATTACTCTTTGTTCAAAAATTGATCCAAATAATAACGCAGGTAACTTTTCTTGCCCGTAATCATCTGTAGGCGACCTTCCACCCCGTACCGAAGTTTTGTAGCCTGCTCAGAAGTTAGATTAGTCTCCGCCTCAATTTTAAAGAAATTCCCAGTTTCAGTCTTAGTAGCTGTCGCATCAATACTGGTAATAGTAGAATCTAGGAAAATTTGATTCTTGGCATCATGAGTCGTCGTATAGCGAACAGAATCACCGACCTTGATCCTTGCTACATCCTTTGAACTAAGATAAGCTGTTAGTTTGGCTTTCCCTTCTTTTTCCAAGGACGGATAGAGTTGGGCTAGTAGGACACCTTCTGCTACCATGGTAGAAGTACTGGTCTCAGGATTAAGATGAAGCACCCCATCCTCATTCGCCGTAATTTTTCCCTTGTCTAAAAGATTTCCCTGTACCTTCTTACCTGACTCCACCTCCAAGATTTTCTGGTCTAGAAGGGTCAATTCCTGACCAACTTTTGCTAAGTGTTGGGATTTGAGAGACTCCAATTGACTGCTTAAGCCTGACGCGTAGGCTTGCTGGGTACCTGAACCTGCATACTGAACACGGTAAGTAGCAAGACTGGATTCTAACTGAGAGAGCTGTGCTTCTACCTGAGCAACAGCCTGGGCCTTAGATTGCGGATTTTCCTCACCCTGAGACTTATAGGACTGGTAGAGAGAGTAGGCTAGATTCTGACTGCCCAAGGAAGCACCTGTTTCAATAGCTGACTTAGCTGTCTGGTAATCGCGAATTTTAGCCTCTGTTTGGCTGATGAGGTTGCTGATTTCGGCTTGGGTTTGGCTAGCTGCTGCATTCTGGGACGCGATGGTCTCATTTTGTTGCGATGTACTAGCCCTAA
>CAJNCB010000067.1:0-935 GCA_905221155.1 bacterium
ATCAATAGTAAGCTGGCAGAAAATATCGAAGGAATCAGGATTATCCAGGCCTTTAATCAAGAGAAGCGCCTGCAGGCGGAATTTGATGAGATCAACCGAGAACACTTAGTCTATGCCAACCGTTCTGTAGCCTTGGATGCCCTCTTTTTGCGTCCTGCCATGAGTTTGCTGAAACTTTTAGGTTATGCTGTCTTGATGGCCTATTTTGGCTATCGTGGACTTTATCTGGGAATAACGGCAGGAACCATGTATGCCTTTATCCAGTACATCAATCGTCTCTTTGATCCCCTGATTGAGGTGACTCAAAACTTTTCAACCCTTCAAACTTCCATGGTGTCTGCAGATCGTGTATTTGCCTTGATTGACGAGAGGACCTATGAACCTCTTCAAGAAAATGGACAGGCTAAAGTCAAAGAAGGCAATATCCGGTTTGAACATGTGTGTTTCTCATATGACGGTAAACATCAGATTCTGGATGATATTTCCTTTTCGGTTAACAAGGGTGAAACCATTGCTTTTGTAGGCCATACAGGTTCGGGGAAATCTTCGATTATCAATGTCCTCATGCGTTTTTATGAATTTCAGTCAGGGCGAGTTCTCTTAGATGGTGTGGACATTAGGGACTACAGTCAGGAAGAGCTGAGAAAAAATATCGGTCTAGTCTTGCAGGATCCCTTCCTCTATCATGGGACCATTAAGTCCAATATCGCCATGTACCAAGAAATCAGTGATGAGCAGGTCCAGGCTGCTGCAGCCTTCGTGGATGCAGATTCCTTTATTCAAAAACTTCCTCAGGGATATGACGCCCCTGTTTCTGAGCGTGGCTCCAGTTTTTCAACAGGTCAGCGCCAGCTTCTAGCCTTTGCCAGAACAGTCGCCAGTCAGCCTAAAATCCTGATTTTGGATGAAGCGACAGCCAATATTGACTCTGAAAC
>CAJNCB010000068.1:0-932 GCA_905221155.1 bacterium
TTAAAGATGGCAACAGGTCCACCTAGCTTGTTCAAATCCGGTTGGAAAATCAGATTTTTCAGAGCTGATAGAATTCGAAGAGCCGAGTCAGCTGCGGTTGTGAAACCACCTACAAACATAGATAGAAAGTCCGACTTAATTCCCGGTTGAATACCTAGAAGGTAACGGCCTTGACTTTCTTCAGGAGTAACAGTGATTTGTTTTTCACTCCCCTTTTCAGAAATAGTCACATCCAAGGTCGGGGCCGTCTTATCTTTAGTTTCTGTTTCCACAGCCTGTATCAAGCTTTCCCAGTTACTAATCTCATGTGAACCAATCTTGGTAATCTGAGCCGTTTCTGGCACTCCTACCTTAGCCAACACCCCTTGGGGCATGACATGGAACTGATTGGTATCAACATCTCTGACACCACCCTGCATAAAGATTAAAATCCAAAAAACAACGACACCTAAGATAAAGTTGTTCATAGGACCTGCAAAGTTAGTAATCAGTTTTCCCCAGATAGTTGCATTTTGATATTGAACATCCAAGGGAGCAATCCGAACCTCAGTTCCATCTGATTCTACAACTGTTGCATCGTGATCCACTGCAAATGTTTTTTCTTCTTCCAGAACCAAGCCCTTGATAAAGAGCTTATCTTCAAAATCAAACTGAGTCACCTGCATAGGAAGGGCCGTTTGATCCAATTTTTTACCTGAGAGATTGATGCGTTTAACCTTACCGTCATCAGTAAGTGTCAAACTGACAGGAGTCCCTGTCTTAATTTCAGTTGTATCATCGCCCCAACCGGCCATACGGACATAGCCACCCAGAGGCAAGATTCGAATGGTATAGGCCGTTCCATCCTTACCAATATGAGCAAAGATTTTGGGTCCCATACCAATTGCAAATTCACGCACTAGAATTCCTGATTTCTTAGCAAAGTAGAAGTG
>CAJNCB010000069.1:0-929 GCA_905221155.1 bacterium
CTGAGGAAAACTGGCTCAAGAATCACACCGAATCTGGCGAGTCTTACATTAAACGCCTATGATAGAAATCAAACGAATCCAACAGCAACCTGACTTGGCTCAAGCCATCTACGCTGTCATGACAGCTGTTTACCCAGTCAGTCCTTGGACGCTGGAACAAATCCAAGCAGACCTGGCTCAAGACCAGACTTGGTATGCTCTAGCTTATGCTGGGGCAGAAGTGATTGGATTTCTAGCTGTACAGGAAAATATCTTTGAGGCAGAAGTCTTGCAAATCGCTGTTAAAGGAGACTATCAGGGTCAGGGAATTGGGTCAGCCTTGTTTGCTCAATTGCCGACAGACAAGGAGATTTTCCTCGAAGTCAGAAAGTCAAATCAACGAGCGCAAGCATTTTACAAGAAAGAAAAGATGGCAGTCATCGCTGAGCGAAAGGCCTACTACCATGACCCAGTCGAGGACGCCATCATCATGAAGAGAGAAATAGATGAAGGATAGATATATTTTAGCATTTGAGACATCCTGTGATGAGACCAGTGTCGCCGTCTTGAAAAACGACGATGAGCTCTTGTCCAATGTCATTGCTAGTCAAATTGAGAGTCACAAACGTTTTGGGGGCGTAGTGCCTGAAGTAGCCAGTCGTCACCATGTCGAGGTCATTACAGCCTGCATAGAGGAGGCATTGGCGGAAGCAGGAATTACTGAAAACGACGTGACAGCTGTGGCGGTTACCTATGGACCGGGCTTGGTTGGAGCGCTGTTAGTTGGTTTGTCAGCTGCTAAGGCCTTTGCTTGGGCTCATGGACTTCCGCTGATTCCTGTTAACCACATGGCTGGTCACCTCATGGCCGCTCAGAGTGTAGAGCCTTTGGAGTTTCCCTTGCTAGCCCTCTTGGTCAGCGGTGGACACACAGAGTTGGTTTATGTTTCG
>CAJNCB010000070.1:0-924 GCA_905221155.1 bacterium
TTTTGTGGAAGAGGTTGAGGTTGCCGATATCAAGAATGCGCGTGTGTCCTTGACAGGTGAGAAAACCAAGCCCATGAAACTGGCTGAGGTTACTTCCATCAATGTCAATCGAACTAAGACGGAGATGGAGGAATTCAACCGTGTACTTGGGGGAGGAGTGGTACCAGGAAGTCTCGTCCTCATCGGTGGGGATCCTGGGATTGGAAAATCAACCCTTCTCCTACAAGTCTCAACCCAGCTGTCTCAAGTGGGGACTGTTCTCTACGTCAGTGGGGAGGAATCTGCCCAGCAAATCAAGCTACGAGCAGAGCGCTTGGGAGATATTGATAGCGAGTTTTATCTCTATGCAGAGACCAATATGCAGAGTGTTCGAGCTGAGGTGGAGCGCATCCAGCCAGACTTTCTCATTATTGATTCCATCCAGACCATCATGTCTCCTGAGATTTCAGGGGTGCAGGGGTCTGTTTCTCAGGTGCGTGAGGTGACGGCTGAGCTCATGCAACTGGCCAAGACCAATAACATTGCCATCTTTATCGTAGGTCATGTGACCAAGGAAGGAACCTTGGCTGGTCCTCGTATGCTAGAGCATATGGTAGATACAGTGCTTTACTTTGAAGGGGAACGTCACCATACCTTTCGTATCTTGAGAGCGGTCAAAAACCGTTTTGGTTCCACTAATGAGATTGGCATCTTTGAGATGCAGTCGGGCGGATTGGTTGAGGTTCTCAATCCGAGCCAAGTTTTCCTAGAAGAGCGTTTGGATGGGGCGACTGGTTCGTCAATCGTTGTGACTATGGAAGGGACGCGTCCGATTTTGGCGGAGGTTCAGGCTTTGGTAACACCGACCATGTTTGGAAATGCCAAGCGTACGACGACAGGACTTGATTTTAATCGTGCGAGTTTGATTATGGCTGTTTTGGAAAA
>CAJNCB010000071.1:0-922 GCA_905221155.1 bacterium
ACAATTTCATCTGCATACTGACTGGCCATGTTGATATCGTGGAGGACGATGATAATGGTCTTTCCGAGTTCTTCCACCAGTCGCTTGAGAATCTGCATCATACTGACACTTTGCTTGATATCGAGATTGTTGAGTGGTTCGTCTAGCAAGATAAAGTCTGTATCCTGGGCCAGTACCATAGCGATAAAGACCCGTTGGAGCTGGCCTCCAGACAGGCTATCGATGTAGCGGTCTTTTAAGTTGGTCAGTTCCAGATAGTCCAGAGTTTCTCGGATTTTTCCCCAATCTTCTGGTCTCAGTCGACCTCGGCTGTAGGGAAAACGTCCAAAACTGACCAGTTCTTCAACAGTCAATTTGGCTTGGTAATTGATCTTCTGCTTTAGGATAGTCAGGTCTTGAGCCAGTTCTTGTGAATTCCAACTCTCGATTTCACGACCTTTGATACTGAGAATTCCCTGATCCTTCTTGGTCAGTCTGCTCATGATGGAGAGGAGAGTTGATTTTCCAGCACCATTTGGACCAATGAAGGCTGTCAGTTTCTGAGGACTGACTTCAAACGAAATGCCTTGCAAAATATCCTGTTTTTGAATGGATTTGTCAATGTTTTCCAATTTCACTGACGCGCCCTCCTGTAGAGTAAGATAAAGAATAAAAGGCCACCCACGCTCTCGATGATCATGCTGATGCGAATTTCCAGTGCAAAGACTCGTTCAATCAGGGCCTGCCCCAAGGTCAAACTGATAAATCCGATCAGAATGGCTACGATAAAGAGTAACTTGTGCCGATAGTCTTTGACAATCAGGTAGGTGAGGTTAGCCAGCATAAAGCCGAAGAAGGCCATAGGCCCTACCAAGGCAGTGGCCGTTGAGGTCAAAAGCACGATGCCCCAGAGGAGTTCTTTCTGTTCTTTTTCAACATCGAG
>CAJNCB010000072.1:0-921 GCA_905221155.1 bacterium
ACCAATTAATTCATCCACACCTGGATCGTATTTACCGTTACCATTATTATCATAGTATGCTGTAATACGAGTACCATCTACTGGTTGTGATGCTGGTGCTGTAGCTGGGTCGTCTGCTAATGCTCTTCTTACTCTTCCACTTCTTTGATTATTAATTCTTACTGCAGCTTCTGCTAAAGCATTTAAGTCAATAGTTGGTGTACGACCATCTCTACCATCTTTAATGTTAGCTACAACAGGCTCTTCTCCAGGAACTGTAAATGTAATGTCAGTACTGCGACCATCTGCTCCACGGGCAGTTGTAACTTTAGGAGTTGCTCCCTTGTCACCTTTCTCACCTTTGGCACCATCTGCAATGACAACTTCTTTTAATTTCTTATCAGAAGCATCTAATTCGTTGTTCCCATTTTTATCGTAATAGAAGATAACCGTTGTTGTTTTATCAGCTTCATTTCGTTGAGTCGCAACTAATGGACTTTCACCATCGGAACCATCTCTTACAACAGTATTTGTAACATTACCTCTACCGTCGTTAATAGTGATAGTGTGAGTACCGTCTCCTTTATTATCTGTAACGGTTACGGTTGGAGTTACACCGTCACGACCTGCCTGACCTTGGTCTCCTTTTTCACCTTTTGCACCTTGCGCTCCGGTTAGACCGCGTTCGCCTCGGTCTCCTTTTTCACCTTTAGCACCTTGGGCGCCAGTTAGACCACGTTCACCTTGGTCTCCTTTTTCACCTTTTGCACCTTGGGCGCCGGTTAGACCGCGTTCACCTTGGTCTCCTTTTTCACCTTTTGCACCTTGCGCGCCGGTTAGACCGCGTTCACCTCGGTCTCCTTTTTCACCTTTAGCACCTTGCGCTCCAGTTAGACCACGTTCACCTCGGTCTCCTTTTTCACCTTTAGCACCTTCGGCGCC
>CAJNCB010000073.1:0-902 GCA_905221155.1 bacterium
GTGGCATTATCAAGGACAAGTGGGACATGGTGCGCGAGTCGGCTGAGTCAGCTGGATTTTTCCTCGAAACTCACATGATTCAAGGGGAATGGAATGCCTGTGTCTTTAAGAAAACCAAGGATATTTCCGGTGTGATTGGAGGATAGCATGCAACAGTATTTTGTCAAAGGCAGTGCTATCTCTCCTGTCACTATCGAGGACAAGGAAACCAGCAAACATATGTTTCAGGTAATGCGCTTGAAAGAAGATGATGAGGTTACTTTGGTCTTTGATGATGGTATCAAGCGTTTGGCGCGTGTGCTGGATGTGGAAATCCGTCAGTTTGAGTTGCTCCAAGAATTAGATGACAATGTGGAACTGCCAGTCCAAGTGACCATCGCATCTGGATTTCCCAAGGGGGACAAGCTGGAGCTTATCGCTCAAAAAGTAACCGAACTGGGTGCCGGCCAGATTTGGGCCTTTCCTGCAGACTGGTCAGTTGCCAAATGGGATGGCAAGAAATTGAGTAAAAAGGTTGAAAAACTAGAAAAAATTGCCCTTGGCGCGGCAGAACAAAGCAAGCGTAATCTAGTACCGAGTGTCACACTTTTCGAGAAAAAAGCAGACTTTCTAGCTCAATTGGACCAATTTGACCGCGTCGTAGTGGCATATGAAGAGTCGGCCAAAGAAGGAGAAGCCGCTGCGCTTTTACAAGCAGTCGCTGGTCTTGAAAAAGGAGCCAAACTGCTCTTTATCTTTGGTCCAGAAGGTGGTCTGTCACCTGCAGAAATTGAGAGTTTCGAAGCTAAGGGATCAGTCTTAGCAGGACTTGGCCCTCGCATTTTGCGAGCAGAAACAGCACCGCTTTACGCCTTATCAGCCCTTAGTGTTTTATTAGAATTAGAGAAATAAGAGGAAGAAAA
>CAJNCB010000074.1:0-886 GCA_905221155.1 bacterium
AGGTCTCTGTCCTTTCAGCTGAAAGTGTGATGCGTGCGGTCAACTACGACCGTTTCACAGTCAAGACTTTCTTCATCAGCCAGTCAGGTGACTTTATTAAAACGCAAGAATTTAGCAATACTCCAGGGCAAGAAGACCGTCTCATGACCAATGAAACCATTGATTGGGATAAGAAAGTTGCACCAAGTGCCATCTACGAAGAAGGAGCAGTGGTCTTTCCAGTTCTTCATGGTCCAATGGGAGAGGATGGCTCTGTTCAAGGATTCTTGGAAGTTTTGAAAATGCCTTATGTTGGTTGCAACATCCTGTCATCCAGTCTTGCTATGGATAAAATCACGACCAAGCGTGTCTTAGAATCTGTCGGGATTGCTCAAGTTCCTTATGTGGCTATCGTTGAAGGTGACGATGTGACTGCTAAAATCGCTGAAGTTGAAGAAAAATTGACTTATCCAGTCTTCACAAAACCGTCAAACATGGGTTCAAGTGTCGGTATTTCTAAGTCTGAAAATCAAGAAGAACTCCGTCAATCTTTGAAACTTGCCTTCCAATATGACAGTCGTGTCTTGGTTGAGCAAGGGGTGAATGCCCGTGAAATCGAGGTTGGTCTCTTGGGCAACTACGATGTCAAGAGCACGCTGCCAGGAGAAGTTGTCAAAGATGTTGCTTTCTACGACTATGACGCCAAGTATATTGATAACAAGATTACCATGGACATTCCAGCCAAAATCAGTGATGATGTGGTAGCTGTCATGCGTCAAAATGCAGAAACGGCCTTCCGTGCGATTGGTGGCCTTGGTCTATCTCGTTGCGATTTCTTCTATACAGATAAGGGAGAGATTTTCCTAAACGAGCTCAATACCATGCCAGGTTTTACCCAGTGGTCTAT
>CAJNCB010000075.1:0-880 GCA_905221155.1 bacterium
CCTGCACAGACACCTGCAAGTTCTTTGTTCTCAGTATCTACTTGAAAACCTGCTAAAAACTCTTTCATATTCATTCTCCTTTTTCACTTGCTAAATTGTTTACTTTCTTTTCAATCCAGTCAACGACTGGGATAAGAGCAAAGTAGGCCCAAATAAATTGGTCACTTTGATAGGGACTAAACCAGCCTAAGTCTATCCCAATCAATAGAAATACACTGACTAATAGAGCTATAGCAACTATATAATAGATCACTTTATACTTGTTCATCACTCGTCCTCCTCCAAGCGAAATACCGATTCGACTGTTTCGTTGAAAATCTGAGATATTTTCAAGGCAATCACAACGGACGGGGTGTATTCGTCTCGTTCTAGTAGACTAATGGTCTGTCTGGAAACCCCTGCCAGTTTGGCTAAGTCGGTTTGATTGAGGCCATCGCGAGCCCGAAGCTCTTTTAGACGATTTTTAAGTTGCATGTTACACACCTACTCTCCGTCAAGTTCAACGGTTTGGATATCCTCAATACGTTGCAACTTGAATTTTTCTTTTCCCTTTTTATCAACACGGCGTAGCTTGACCCATTCCTCATCAACATCCACAACTTCCCAGTTGTCTGTTCCAAACACTTGTCCAACGATTGTTGGTTTTTTCCCAATCAATTCTTTTAATAATCTTGACATTTCTTTATTTCCTTTCTGTTTTTGCTCAATTCTTTTGATTTTATTCTCCAGTTTCTTGATCTTTTGGGAATGGTAGATATAATACATAATCACAAGAGGTACAAATCCTAATGCCCACATAATCGTTCCTTTCTCCTTTTCTCTTAACTTGCTTATATTGTAACACATCTTTTTCTTTTTGACAAGTATATTTGTCAAAAAG
>CAJNCB010000076.1:0-878 GCA_905221155.1 bacterium
GAATCTGCTATTGGGATGAACTGGATCAAGGAGATGATGGAGCTCCAAGACCAGGCTGATGATGCTAAGGAATTTGTCGATTCAGTTAAGGAAAACTATCTGGCTGAGGAGATTTACGTCTTTACCCCAGATGGAGCTGTCCGTTCACTTCCCAAAGATTCAGGACCGATTGATTTTGCCTACGAAATCCATACAAAAGTCGGGGAAAAAGCAACTGGTGCCAAGGTCAATGGTCGTATGGTTCCTCTGACAACTAAGCTTAAGACAGGGGATCAGGTTGAAATTGTCACCAACCCGAACTCCTTTGGGCCGAGTCGTGACTGGCTCAACATGGTCAAGACCAGCAAGGCCCGCAACAAGATTCGTCAGTTCTTTAAAAACCAAGATAAGGAATTGTCTGTCAACAAGGGTCGTGAGATGTTGATGGCCCAGTTCCAAGAAAATGGCTATGTGGCCAATAAATTCATGGACAAGCGCCATATGGATCAAGTTCTGCAAAAGACCAGCTACAAGACAGAAGAATCCCTCTTTGCAGCCATTGGTTTTGGAGAAATCGGTGCTATTACCGTCTTTAACCGTCTGACTGAAAAGGAACGCCGTGAAGAAGAACGTGCCAAGGCCAAGGCGGAGGCAGAAGAACTTGTCAAAGGTGGAGAGGTCAAGGTTGAGAACAAAGAAACCCTCAAGGTTAAGCATGAGGGTGGAGTGGTCATTGAAGGTGCCTCAGGTCTCCTAGTGCGGATTGCCAAGTGTTGTAATCCAGTGCCTGGTGACGATATTGTCGGCTATATCACCAAGGGGCGTGGTGTAGCTATTCACCGTGTGGACTGTATGAACCTGCGTGCCCAAGAAAACTACGAGCAACGTCTCCTTGATGT
>CAJNCB010000077.1:0-863 GCA_905221155.1 bacterium
ATAATCTTTTCCCCAGCAGTCGCCTCATAGTCCGTCCAAGACGGCACGATGGTCAAATCATGAGTGATACGAGCTGGTTCATAGTATTTCTTCCAGTTGTCTGCCCAGTCTTCCTCAGTCAAGGCAGTCGTACCCATCTTGACCTCTCCCAAGTCCATAAAATCAGTTAGTTCCGCGAGACGGGCCTGCAAGTCTGCCTCAACCGTTGCTACATCAACCGTATCAGGGTAGTAGGCTGTCACTACGATTTCTTCTTGCTGCTCAACCTCTGGGAAAATCTCGCCAAAGCGGTCAACATTTCCCACATAGTCCATGCTATCTTCAATCGCAACGCCTTGCGCTCCCAGCTCGATCAAGAGATTGGAAACCAATTCCTCCCCCTCACGCTTAACTGTAACTTTTAACTCTTGCCATGTTTCCATAAATTTTTTCCTTATCAATCTATTAATTCTTCTAATTCTTTTAAAGTTCTTCCATCCTGATCTTTCCAATCAGTTCGACCGTTCGTTTGCATACCCAGCAAAAAAGCCGCTGCATAAGAAGGGCTAGAAAAGAGTTGTTTTTCTCTTAACACTCCATCTTGAATGACCCGAGAAGCTATTAAATTCTGACGCATTTCTTTTAAACTTGCTGGAAGGTATGGAGAATCCTTTATTTCTACTTGACTTCCTTCTAAAACAACAAAACCTTCAGTTGTCCGTTCACAAGTTGCTTCTATTACTTTGTTAGATTTCTTAGTTTTACGCTTTAAATAAAGATAAGTTGAATGATTATCAGTCAAATCTTGATTAACTTTCTTTGTCATTGGAACAAAAACACGATAACCTAAAGTTCCAATAATCATTAGCGTATTTTCAACAATT
>CAJNCB010000078.1:0-845 GCA_905221155.1 bacterium
GGTTTCAAATCTTCTGTTGGTAACCTTAAAAACTGGGGTCTGGACCTCAACCGCCACAAGATTATCGTCAACAGCAAGCAAGAATCTAGCCAAGCAGGTATCTATGCTATCGGTGACTGTTGCTACTATGACGGAAAAATTGACTTGATTGCGACAGGGCTTGGAGAAGCACCAACCGCTGTTAACAATGCCATCAACTACATCGACCCAGAACAAAAAGTACAACCAAAACACTCTACTAGTTTATAAAAAAGAACCACGAGTCACATAGGATTCGTGGTTTTATAGTTCATAGGCTAATTTGTTAGATCATATTTCCCCCTTCTTTAACAAAAATAAAAATGCCTATCAAACTGATAAAACATGTGATATAATAGGGACGGCACTAACAATACGCCTTGGAAAAGGAGGTATTACAGATGCTAGAACTTCTCAAAATAGTACTTATCGCAGTCATCGAGAGTATCATCTCATGGCTGGTGACTCGTTGGTTAGACGATCACTTCGACAAGTAACCTTCCTGGTTAGTGCTATCTAACCCAGAAAAAAATCCCCTCAGTATTGCAGTACCGAGGGGATTTCTGTTAGCACTAAAATGCTAGAACTTCTCAATTCCCCTTTATTATCTCACATACTCTATTTAATTGTCAAGAAAGAGGTGTTTTATATCTTTATAACTCATCGGCTATCTTATTGATTTTTCTGAGTCTGTGGTTAACACCACTTTTGGTCAGAGGAGTGCTGAGACTATCTGCTAACTGCTGGATAGAGTAATCTGGGTGCTGAATTCGCAACTGCGCTACCTCCTGCAAATCTACTGGTAGATTTTCTAGGCCCATGATATC
>CAJNCB010000079.1:0-828 GCA_905221155.1 bacterium
GACTGCTGTTGCTGATTCAGGTACCATGTTTTCACGCAAACCACCTGTAAAGCTGTGAAGACGGGCAGCGCCTGCATTTTCACCTGCAAAGTGAAGATATTCAGTGATATTTCCTTTTTCACCGTTGATGATAGGGAATTCAGCATCTGGTGAGAAACCGAAGTCTGGTTTTGCAAGTCCTACGTGCTCGAAGTAGTAGTCCATGTCTGCCCAGCCTGATTCTTCATCTGTTCCGACAATAAAGCGAACTTTCTTAGAAGTTGGAAGACCCAATTCTTTGATGATTTTCAAACCATAGTAACAAGCTATTGTAGGTCCCTTGTCATCAGAAGCACCACGCGCATAAAGACGACCATCTTTGATAGTTGGTGTGTAAGGGTCTGTGTCCCAACCGCTACCAGCAGGTACTACGTCCATGTGGGCAAAGATTCCGAGAACTTCTTCTCCATCACCAAACTCGAAATGCCCTGCGTAGTTATCAACATTCTTAGTTGGGTAGCCATCACGGTCTGCGATTTCAAGGAATTTCTCCAAGGCTTTTACTGGCCCAGGACCAAATGGATGTTCAGCATCCGCCTTGCTGTCATCACGTTCTGAGTTAATTTCCAAAAGGCTAAACAAGTCAGCCAAGAGGTCTTCTTTGCGTTTTTCTACTTCTGCTGTAAAATCAATTGCTGTCATAATATCTTCCTTCTATCTTTTCTCGATGATTTCATCTACTGGCAAGCGGTAACTTGGTTCCAATTTTTCGTCTGTGTATCCCACTGTAATCAAAAGTTCTGGGCGGAAGCGGTCTTCGATATCCAAAACTTCGTTGACTTTTGATTT
>CAJNCB010000080.1:0-827 GCA_905221155.1 bacterium
CCGTCTCCTGTGATTTGAACCAAGTCAATCTCCCACTGCACTTCCTTATCCACCAATTGCTCAATATAGGCTGCAGGTACAAATGGTTCTCTCGGTAATACTGTCTTGACTCCTTGAGCCAGATGGTAAACACCGTGCACTTGGCCTTCTCCATCCTGATAGAAGGAAACTCTTGCAAAGTAAGCATCGGTCTCTTGAACCGCACGCGCACGCGCTTCAAACTGAGTCAAGCCATCTTCCCCTAAAAAGCTCTTCAAATCCTCATGACTAAAGAAAACAGGATTGAAAATTCCTTGGCAAATCGTAAAACGGGCTGCACTATCAGCCAGATGGGCTTGAATACTTGCTTGGAAATAAGCTTCAAAATCAAAACCATCTAGTCCTTCAATCTCAGTTCCTGTATAAGCAAGTAGGGCTTCTAAAAATGCTTTGATAATCTGCCAGTCTATCTTCGTGAGTAGGCCAGGAAGATCGACACGGTAAGCCTTTTGACCATCAGCATAACTGACTTTAAAGAGAAATTGTGATTGCCCCACTATCGCACACTCGATATACTCAAGACGGTTAAGAGGCTGACGGAGATAGACAGCATCATAGCTATGTGACTCCAAACCATCTACCAAGGCCAAGATAGACTTGGCAGTCAAAATTTCCTGTTCTCCTAAAATGCTCTGTTTATTTGGAATTAAAAATGTTTTCGTCATAACTGAACTCCTTTGAAATCGTTTACATATAGTATACCTTATTTTTCTGAAAGATACAGAAACAAACTTTAGATTTTTGAGTAAAAAGCATAGAAAAACAGCCCCTGAGGACTGTTTAATCTT
>CAJNCB010000081.1:0-826 GCA_905221155.1 bacterium
AGCTCTGACTGAGGCTGGTTATGTGGGTGAGGACGTGGAAAATATCCTCCTCAAACTCTTGCAGGCTGCTGACTTTAACATTGAACGTGCAGAACGTGGGATTATCTACGTGGATGAAATTGACAAGATTGCTAAGAAGAGCGAGAATGTATCTATCACACGCGACGTTTCTGGTGAAGGGGTTCAACAAGCCCTTCTCAAGATTATTGAGGGAACTGTTGCCAGCGTACCGCCTCAAGGTGGACGCAAACATCCGCAACAAGAGATGATTCAAGTGGATACAAAAAATATCCTCTTCATCGTGGGTGGTGCCTTTGATGGCATCGAAGAAATCGTCAAACAACGTCTTGGTGAAAAAGTCATCGGTTTTGGTCAAAATAACAAGGCGATTGATGAAAATAGCTCTTATATGCAAGAAATCATCGCAGAAGATATTCAAAAATTTGGGATTATCCCTGAGTTGATTGGACGTTTGCCTGTCTTTGCAGCCCTTGAGCAATTGACTGTTGATGACTTGGTTCGCATCTTGAAAGAGCCAAGAAATGCCTTGGTTAAACAATACCAAACCTTGCTTTCTTATGATGATGTTGAGTTGGAATTTGACGACGAGGCCCTTCAAGAAATTGCCAATAAGGCTATCGAACGCAAGACAGGGGCGCGTGGTCTTCGCTCGATTATCGAAGAAACCATGCTAGACGTCATGTTTGAAGTACCGAGTCAGGAAAATGTGAAATTGGTCCGCATCACAAAAGAAGCTGTCGATGGAACGGATAAACCAATCTTGGAAACAGCCTAGAGGTGACTATGGAAATCAATACACACAATG
>CAJNCB010000082.1:0-815 GCA_905221155.1 bacterium
TCAACAAGTGCAGTGGCTTCAGCGTCAGCGTCAACAAGTGCGGTGGCCTCAGCTTCAGCGTCAACAAGTGCGGTAGCTTCAGCTTCAGCATCTACTAGTGCGGTAGCTTCAGCTTCAGCATCAACGAGTGCAGTAGCTTCAGCTTCAGCATCAACGAGTGCAGTGGCAAGTGCCTCAGCGTCAACGAGTGCGGTGGCTTCAGCTTCAGCATCGACAAGTGCGGTAGCCTCAGCGTCAGCGTCAACGAGCGCGGTAGCAAGTGCCTCAGCGTCAACGAGTGCAGTAGCTTCAGCTTCAGCATCAACAAGTGCGGTGGCTTCAGCTTCAGCGTCAACAAGTGCGGTGGCTTCAGCGTCAGCGTCTACTAGCGCAGTAGCCTCAGCTTCAGCATCTACTAGTGCGGTAGCTTCAGCTTCAGCATCAACAAGTGCAGTAGCCTCAGCTTCAGCGTCAACGAGCGCAGTAGCTTCAGCTTCAGCGTCAACAAGTGCGGTGGCAAGTGCCTCAGCATCTACTAGCGCAGTAGCTTCAGCCTCAGCATCGACAAGTGCAGTAGCAAGTGCTTCAGCGTCAACAAGTGCAGTAGCTTCAGCTTCAGCATCGACAAGTGCGGTAGCAAGTGCTTCAGTATCAACGAGTACAGTAGCCTCAGCGTCAGCGTCAACGAGCGCAGTAGCCTCAGCTTCAGCGTCAACAAGTGCGGTGGCTTCAGCTTCAGCGTCAACAAGTGCAGTAGCCTCAGCTTCAGCGTCAACAAGTGCGGTAGCCTCAGCTTCAGCATCAACAAGTGCAGTAGCCTCAGCTTCAGCGTCAAC
>CAJNCB010000083.1:0-808 GCA_905221155.1 bacterium
AGTATAGTTTTGGTGCAGCATCAGTAGCTGTCGCAGCTTACATGATGTTTGGTGGAGCAGCAACTGTTCAGGCTCATGAGCAAGGTACATCAGCTACAGTGACTAGCGAACAGGTTAACTCTGATACTGGAAATCAAGCAGATTCAAGCAAGTCTCAAGCTTCAACATACACTGCTACGCCAACTGTGGAAGCACAAACAGCTGAGCAACCAGCAGCCCCAGCTCCTGAGGCAGCACCAGCAGAAACACCAAAAGTTGCAGAAGCACCAACTGAAACACCAAAAGCTGACACAAGCAAGTTGGAAGCAGCTATTGCTCGTTTAGAAGCAGCTTTAGAAAAAGCAGCATCAACTGAAAAAACAGCTTCAGCAATTGAGTCTGCAAAAGCAGAATTAGCAAATGCAAAAGCTGTAGTTGCAAATGAAGCTTCAACAAAAGAAGAAGTAGCAAAAGCTACATCAGCAGTAAACGGTAAAGCTTTCGTTATTGAAAGTATGCCAAAAGCAACTGCAGACAAGAAAGAAGAAAAAGAAAACAAAAACCAAGATCCACGTAATGGACAAGCCATTCCTGGTCAAGGTGAGAGTGGGTTTAGAGCAGTAGATACTACAGCTGCAAATGCTGCATCAGAAGCAGAAAAATATAAAGGCATTCGTGATGCTGCTATTCCAGAGTTGCAAGCAAATATTGATAAAATTCAAGCTGAAATAGCAAAACAAGAAGCGCTACCTGCGAATAAAAAAGATCAATTTAAAATTGATGTTTTAAAAGGTATTAAACAAAAAGCAGAAAATGTTATTACAACTGC
>CAJNCB010000084.1:0-784 GCA_905221155.1 bacterium
AAAGGTGATACTCCAGATCCAAAAGATAACATTACACCAGGAAATTACCCAGGAGGAGCTACATTCGAATACGATACACCAGTAGATACTTCTAAACCAGGTAAAAAAGAAGCTGTAGTAATTGTTAAGGATAAAGATGGTAAAGAAATTGTACGAGTTCCTGTAGTAGTGAATGTGGTAGAACCAAAAGTTACACCAATCATTGTTCCAGAAAGAACTAAATTAACTAAAGAAGATGTACAAAAACACATCGAAATCCCAGGAGTAACTGGATGGGAAATCGTAGGGGAACCAGAACTTCCTGAAACATTCCCTGCAGGTGTAAGACCATCAGCAACAGTGACTGTTAAATTACCAAATGGTAAGACAATTAAGGTTCAAGTACCAGTAATTGCTACTCCAACTGTAACACCAATCGTTGTACCTCAAGGAACACCGATTACTAAAGAGGATGTTGAGAAACATGTTGATATTCCTAAAGAATCAGGATGGGAAATCGTAGAAGTTGGAGAAATCCCAACAACAGAAACACCAGGAGACAAAACAGGTGTTAAAGTGAAGGTGAAATTACCAACTGGAGAAGTAATTGAACTAGAAGTACCAGTAAAAGTTACACCTAAAGAGTCTACAGATCTTATTCCGGCACCAGTTCAGCCTGATCAAGTTGTGACTTACTATGTAGATGAAAATGGTAGAACTATCTCTCCAAGCGAAAACGGCGCACAATCTCCTAAGGCTGTTTCTGGATATGAATACCAAACAACTACAAAAGATCCAAATGGAA
>CAJNCB010000085.1:0-779 GCA_905221155.1 bacterium
ATTTTGCCTATGATCGGACAGCTTACGGAGCTCAATCTCAAGGAGAAGATGGTGCAACTAAGATTTTGCGTAACTTGGTTGTTCCTCCAAACTTCGTAAGTATCAATGGAAAAGACTTTGGTGAAGTAGTGGCTTCTAAGATGGTGAATTATGGTAAAGAATGGCAAGGAATTAACTTCGCAGATGCCCAGGATCCATACTACAATCCAGAAAAAGCCAAGGCTAAATTTGCTGAAGCTAAGAAAGAACTCCAAGCTAAAGGAGTCCAATTCCCTATCCACTTAGATAAAACAGTAGATTTGACGAATAAGGCAGAGATTCAAGGAATCAATTCCATGAAACAATCAATTGAATCTGTCTTGGGTTCAGATAATGTTGTGATTGATGTTCACCAACTCTCTACTGAAGACTTTGATAATACAAGCTATTTGGCTCAAACTGCTGCTCAGAAAGATTATGATCTTTACAACGGTGGTTGGAGTGCAGACTATCAAGACCCTTCAACCTATCTTGATGTCTTTAATGTTAATTCTGGTGGTTTGCTGCAAAATCTAGGTTTAGAGCCAGGTGAAGCCAATGATAAGGCTAAGGCAGTTGGACTTGATACTTATACTCAAATGTTGGAAGAGGCTAATAAGGAGCAAGATCCGGCTAAACGTTATGAAAAATATGCAGATGCTCAAGCTTGGTTGGTAGATAGCTCTTTAGCAATTCCAAACGTTTCACTGGGTGGAACACCAACATTGAGAAAAATTGTTCCTTTCTCCACACCATATTCA
>CAJNCB010000086.1:0-760 GCA_905221155.1 bacterium
AAGATACAAAGGATTTTGATATCGAAAAAGTTGAAGAAATGATTTGGAAAAAGAATGAAATTAGACAAGATGTCAGACTCGATAATAATCCATGGTATTAACCCTTCTGACGAAGAAGACTCAGACGAGAATTCCAATTCAACACTAACTGATAAGGTCTGGGACCTTTGGGAAGCGTATCAAGAATGGTGATTTGAAATTAAAGGTTGCGCTACGCGCAACCGATTTTTTTAGTAGTCAAATAATTAAGGTAGGAAAAAGAAATGCTCAAGTCAGATTTGATAAACATTATAACTAAGATAGGCAACGTAAAAAATTTCAAAGTACATTTATCTTTCCGGAAAAAAGCACACCAAAACTTAGATTTATTACTATCTAAGTTTTGATGTGCTAATTAATGTGGGTATTTTACAAAATCTTGCTATATAAATCTAATGTAAATGATTTATATAATTGATGGCAAACTTGGTTCTCTCCCGTTTTAATCAAGGAAACACAAGGTAAGACAAGTTCTGACCAGATAGACTCTAGTATTTCCTCACGATTTGGATGTTCTTCTAACTTGGCAACAATTTGAGGAGCTATCTTATAGTAGGATTCTATTTCTTCCGAACCACCATCTGTCAAAGCTAGATAAGAGTCCCTAAATTTTCTCAAAGTCATCAATTCATCACAATCATCTGCCAATCCCTTGTATGTTACCGCTGCTTCTGTCAAATAACAACCTCTTTGCTCAATATGATAGTACGCATCCGGTTCA
>CAJNCB010000087.1:0-748 GCA_905221155.1 bacterium
TGTTAAATTCACGGGAATTTGTGGTACTGACCTCCACGAATTTTTAGATGGCCCTATCTTCATCCCAACAGAAGAACATGTCTATTCTGGTCAAAAAGCACCAGTAACACTGGGACATGAATTTTCTGGTGAAATTGTAGAAGTCGGAAGCGATGTTACTCGTGTTAAAGTTGGTGATCGTGTTGCTGTAGAACCAATTCTAGCTAAGAATAACTTAGTTGGTAATTATAATTTGGATCCAAACCTTAATTTTGTCGGTTTGGCTGCAGACGGTGGATTTGCCAAATATTGTGTTTTAGACGGTGACTTAGTACATGTCATTCCAGATAGCTTAAGCTATGAGCAAGCTGCTCTCACTGAGCCAGCTGCTGTTGCAGTTTATGCAGTTCGTCAATCAGCACTAAAAGCCGGTGATACTGCTGCTGTCTTTGGCTTAGGTCCGATTGGTCTCTTAATTGTAGAAGCCCTTCGTGCAGCGGGTGCTTCTAAGATTTATGCTGTTGAACTATCACCTGAACGTCAAGCAAAAGCTGAAGAGTTAGGAGCTATCGTTGTCCGTCCGGAAGAAGGTGAAACAGCTGTTGAAGCTATTCATCGTTTATCAAACGGTGGTGTAGATGTTTCTTATGAAGTAACGGGTGTGCCAGTAGTTTTAGGACAAGCCTTAGCTGCCGTACATAAAGCAGGTGAGTGCATGGTGGTCTCTATCTGGGAACGAGAAGCAAATATTAATCCGAATGAATTTGCA
>CAJNCB010000088.1:0-731 GCA_905221155.1 bacterium
CTTAGATGAGTTATGGCAGCCAGCAAGCATGATGGTGGGAATGTCCTTTCTGGCCTTCTTGTCCGCAGTTGCAGTTGGATTTTTTGCGTCTAGAGTGGC
Organism: bacterium; assembly: GCA_905221155.1. GTDB lineage: Bacteria > Bacillota > Bacilli > Lactobacillales > Streptococcaceae > Streptococcus. Next base: position 100 of record CAJNCB010000088.1, read on the forward strand.
TGCTTCTTATACTAGTAGGCTAAGAAGTGATATTTTTAATCGAGTTTTAGACTACTCGCAGACAGAGATTAAGAGATTCTCTATTCCCAGTCTTTTAACTCGTACTACCAATGACATTACTCAAGTTCAGATGTTGATTACCATGGGCTTGCAAGTAGTTACGCGTGGTCCGATTATGGCTATCTGGGCTATCGGGAAGATTTTAGGTCATTCAGAATACTGGCTCTGGGCCGTACTTGTGGCAGTGATTGTCAACGTTCTGATGACGACTGTTTTGATGACGCTAGCCTTTCCAAAACAGTCCTTGATTCAGGGGTTGACAGATAAACTGAACAGTATCACTCGTGAGAGTTTAACAGGTATTCGTGTCGTTCGCGCCTACAATGCTGAAGAATACCAAAATGAAAAATTTGCAGCAGCAAATGATGAATTGACACGCTTGAATTTGTTTGTCAACCGTCTTATGGCTATTTTGAACCCTATCATGATGGGGATTTCAAGTGGTTTGAGTGTGGCGATTTACTGGATTGGGGCCTATGTGATTAACGACGCTGCTCCGACAGCGCGTCTGCCTCTTTTTAGTGACATGATTGTTTTCATGTCTTATGCCATGCAGGTTGTCATGGGCTTCC
>CAJNCB010000089.1:0-708 GCA_905221155.1 bacterium
TAATCAACACATTCTCCATTTTCATTAACTCTATACCCGTCTATGGTAGTATTAACTGCGAGTTCTCCTGAAGAATATAAATAATACCATGTTTCGCCAACTTGGTACCAACCTGTTACCATTGATCCGTCTTCATTTAAATAATACCATTTCCCTGAATCTTGAATCCAACCTGTCGCCATAGCGCCATTATCTTTCAAGTAATACCAGACATCATTATATTGAAACCAACCTGTTACCAGAGCTCCATCTTCACTTAGATAGTACCAATGTTCATTATCTTGAATCCAACCCCTTGCTAAAGAACCGCTATTATTTAGATAGTACCAAGCACCATCATTTTGTGTCCATCCTGATTCCGATGAGTCTTGAACATCATTTATTACTTGAACTGCCTCAATAATTTCCTTCAATTCAACTCGTTTTCTATCTTTTATGACAGATTTAACTTTTTCCTCAACAAACTCTTTTGCATAAGTTCGACTATTTTCTTTCTGCTGGAACATGTCCTTCAGTAAACTTTCTAATTGTTCATTAAAGACATCTTCTTGAATTTTATTAAACTCTTTTTGAGATAGCGAAATAACCATCACAATATCAATAAACTCTTCTTTTAATTGAGCAAACATTTCCACACGATCATCTTCTATGAATTGATCCGCAATTGCTTTTGCTCCTATTCCTCCTGCAATTCCTCCTATAATCGCA
>CAJNCB010000090.1:0-682 GCA_905221155.1 bacterium
TTTATACACTCTTTATCAAATGCTATTTAACTTTAATATCATTATTAAATACTATTTTACACTATAGATAAGGCTATCTTATTATCTATTTAATTCTTTTATACATTCATTATATAACCATTTATCTATGTTCATAATACCATTATTCACTTATCAAGATACCTTTATTCACTAGTATAAATAGTATTTCAAGAAAATTAAATGGTATTTAATTTTCATCACTCTCTAAAATCTCTGTCATTCCTAAAAATCTCTACTGTAGTTTTAAAAACTACAGACTTATCTAACGCTTTTCCATTTACCACATTTTAGAAAGTAGTAGCCCCAGCGTGTCCCAGTCTCTTATACACTTTAGACCTGTAGAAAGTGTATAAAGTGTATCAACTGTATAAACTGGTGCTACAATCGTTGATATATCAGTATTTCCCAAACTCATATTTTTAATTTTCAAAACTGTATTAAGTGTATCAATTTTGCTACCCTCCTCCCTCCTCCTTTAAAGTAAGTAAAGGCTTATTTTATTTAGGTATAAAATAGTATTTTATCTTAAAAATAAATAGCTTTTTACTTGACTATAAAACAGACTTGTGTTATAATTAAGATACAAATTAAGGAAAGGATAAAATACTTTTTTAAAATCTTTAAATAGTATTTTATGGTAAAATGATATGGAAAATCAAAA
>CAJNCB010000091.1:0-681 GCA_905221155.1 bacterium
GATGATGATTGACGAAGAAACCAAGCAAGGTCAAAATGATGCTTACTGCTACCACTGGGATTACATATACTTCCCAGCCTACCTGCGGATAAAAGAGAATGGTCGCAGGAGAAATCATTTGAATCAAAAATTGGTGTAAATAGAAACCAGATACCAAACCAAGTACGATTCCCACAAGGGACAGCACAATCGTCTCACGGTAAATGTAGAGAGTAACTTCATTATTATGAAAACCGAGAACCTTGATAGTGGAGAGTTCACGGATTCTCTCAGCTACGTTGATATTGGTCAGATTGTAGAGGATAACAATAGCCAACAGAACCGATACGATGACCAAGATGGTCATGGTCTGATTGAGTGAACTTGCGACCGAGTCAAAGAGTCGAATGGCTGAAGCATTTTGGACAACGCTGGACACCGCAGATTGATTCATAAGTAAGCTGGCCTGCATTTCGATACTAGTTGCACTGGTATCCCTTAGCGAAACCAGATAAGTGTTGGCTTGGGGTAGCTGGCCGTAAATTTGCACATAGCTAGCCTGACTCATATAAATAAAGTGACCAACGTAGTTCTCAGCAATAGCAGCGACCTTTAGTTCCTTACCTTCAATTTCTAGAGTCTGCCCAACCTTGACACCTGCCAGCTGGGCAAGTTTAGCTGTGATGACAACTCCATCTTTTA
>CAJNCB010000092.1:0-675 GCA_905221155.1 bacterium
ACCACTTAAAATCTCCTTTGTATAACCAAAATGGAATTATTTGATCCACTCCTATACCCACTCACCATTGGCGTTCACGCGATAACCATCCGGTGTTGTCGTATTTACCAAGAGTGCTCCTGAGTTTGTGAAGTAATACCATGATTTTCCAACTTTAGACCAGCCACCTTTATTCATAGCACCTGAGCCATTGAGGTAATACCATACATTTCCTTGATGAAGCCATCCTGTTACCATTGCGCCCGAAGCATTAAGGTAGTACCATACACCGCCTGTTTGGAACCATCCTGTCACCATAGCACCTGAGCCATTGAGGTAGTACCATGCATTCCCAATGTAGAGCCAACCGAGTTGCATTTGACCATCATTAGCAAGGTAATACCAAACACCACCTACTTGGAGCCAACCCACTTGTTTACGACCTGACTGATCAAAATAGAACCATTTACCATTTTCTAAAACCCAACCTACTTTTTTAGCTTTTGGAGTTTCTTCAGATTTTCTTGAATTTCTGTTTAAAGGATCTCCTGATGTAAAACCTGGATCTGGAATTACATAATTCTTTTTAGCTTTGTTTTCTGGCTCTTCAGCGGCTATACCTGGTTGCACAACTACATTGTTTGTAATTGATGATACCCCGCTACCAGGCAGTGCATACATTGGGCTAGATTTTTT
>CAJNCB010000093.1:0-658 GCA_905221155.1 bacterium
TTCTGTTTCTGAAAGGTAATTCTTTGCTATTTGGGTATCTGCTTGCAGTATGCGACCGTTAGGGGAGTTTTTCCATGTTGTAAGTCCCATGTTGTCTTTTGTATGGTCAGCTTTCGTGTAGATAATTTCCGCAGCAGTTTGGCCAGTGATTGCATAATGAAACTTATTCTGTACATCAGCATAGAATTGCTTAGTCAACGTACTTTGTGGATCATAGTCAATAGAGATTTCAGCAAAAATATCTGTAATCTGCAACCATATACGACGCTCACTAGCTCGGATAGAACGCACGCGCTCCAAGAGCTCACGGAAATAGTCTTTTTCTAGCAAGTTTTCGCCTTGTTTCAGACGGTTGTCATCCATGGCGAACCCTTTTATCATGTACTCACGAAGTACCGAAGTAGCCCACTGTCTAAATCTCGTAGCTTTTTGGGAATTGACACGGTAACCAACTGAAATGATGGCGTCAAGATTGTAGTAAGTAATTAAGTAATTCTTCCCATCGGTAGCAGTTGTTTCCATTTTGGAAATAACTGAATCTTCTTCTAATTCGCCCTCTTCAAAGATATTTTTTAGGTGTTTACTAATTGCAGGAACACCGACGTCAAAAAGTCTAGCCATTTCTTTCTGACTAGTCCAGATAGTTTCGCCTTTGATG
>CAJNCB010000094.1:0-654 GCA_905221155.1 bacterium
GAGATTGTGATCATTGATGACAAGGGAATCCAGTATGATAGCTATACGGATGATACTCAGCTCGCGATTTGTTCTATGGAGTATATCTATTTTGCCCGCCCTGATTCTAATATCCACGGTGTCAATGTCCATACGGCACGTAAACGTATGGGTGCCCAATTGGCGCGTGAATTCAAGCATGAGGCGGATATCGTGGTCGGTGTGCCCAATTCTTCCCTCAGCGCGGCTATGGGATTTGCTGAAGAGTCCGGGCTACCAAATGAAATGGGCCTCATCAAGAACCAATACACCCAACGTACCTTTATCCAACCGACTCAAGAATTGCGGGAGCAAGGGGTGCGGATGAAACTCTCTGCTGTTTCAGGCGTTGTAAAAGGCAAGCGTGTGGTTATGATTGATGACTCTATTGTACGTGGGACAACCTCTCGTCGGATCGTTCAACTCTTGAAAGAAGCGGGTGCGACTGAAGTTCACGTTGCTATTGGCAGTCCAGCGCTAGCTTATCCATGCTTCTATGGGATTGATATCCAGACCCGTCAGGAGCTAATTGCGGCCAATCATACTGTTGAAGAAACTCGCCAAATCATTGGTGCGGACAGTCTGACCTATCTTTCTATTGAGGGGTTGATTGATTCAATTGGTATTGAAACAGAT
>CAJNCB010000095.1:0-645 GCA_905221155.1 bacterium
CACGTGTTCCTTGGCTTCAATGGCCTGATGGAGACCTCCCTGCAATTTGGTCATTTCCATTAAACGACCAGTCCCCTTATCCACCAATACCATCTCATTTCCACGAATGATATAGTCCTTATCTTTAGTAAAGAGCTTATGAGCTCGAATCGCATAGACTAAATGGCGAGCAAAGGACGCATGTTCTTCCTTATATAAGTTGTCAATTCCTAGGAAACTTTCAGCAGACTTGGCCCCCTTAGTAGTAAGCCAGACCTCTTCCTTCTCCTCTTTGAAAATATAATCTTCTCCTTCGACCAGCGTTGTCACCAGTGTATCAATGATCCCATAGTAATTAGACTGAACACGAGGAGAACCCGCAATAATCAGAGGAGTTTGTGCACTATCCAGTAAGATATCATCAATTTCATCAATAATGACATAGTTAAAAGGTCGCAAAAATTTACCTTCTTCATTCGAAGCTAGATTATCATTGAGGTAATCAAAACCTAAATTACTATTGGTTGTGTAAATGATTTCCGAAGCATAGATAAGTTTCTTTTCTTTAACTTTCATTTCCTTCTTGGGATCCCCTGTGAATGGGATCCCAATGGTCAAGCCTAGAAAACGATAAACTTGGCCCATTTCCTCTGCATCCCGCTTTGA
>CAJNCB010000096.1:0-635 GCA_905221155.1 bacterium
CAACATTATCTTTTCCTCCCGTATTTGGAAGTTCTTTCTTATCTTCAGCTTTTGCAGCTGGGGCTTGATAAGTATTGTCTTGACTAGTTCCTGCTACAGCTGGAGTTGGAGTTGCAGAGGCTGGGGCTGATGGAGCTTCTGAAGCTGGACTGTTTGTTCCAGGTGCTGGCGCTGCTGGGGATTCAGTAGATGGTGCATCAGCAGATGGGCCTGCTGGCGTTTCTGACACTGGAGCAGGAGTTTCAGAAGCTGGAGCTGGATTTCCTGGTGTTCCAACCTTAGCTGGGATTGGGAATTCTGGAGCTGGTTTTGCAGGTCTGTCTGGAGTCTTGTTTGATTCTTTTTGAGGCTCTGTTTGAGGTTCTGTATATTCTGGTTTGTCAAGAATTGCAGCATCTCCATTAGAAGCTTCTGGTTCCAAACCTTTAAGAGCTGCTTCTAGATCAGCTTCTGCCTTCTCCAATTCCGCTCTTTTAGCATCTAATTCTTTCTGAAGCCCTTCTTTAATATAATCTTCAGAACCATTTGCTTCCGCATCTTTAAGATTATCTTCTAATTTAGAAACTTCTTTTTCCAAATCAGCGACCTTGTTTTGAAGAGTTTCAATTGTTGTATCCAATTTAGCTTCTTCAGCT
>CAJNCB010000097.1:0-629 GCA_905221155.1 bacterium
AATACTTTCACCATAGTTTAGTCCAATACATCTTCCAATCTTAATCCACGACTTCTTGCTAGTCTTGCACGGAAAGCCATCCCTCGTTTATGACGTTCTGGTAAGCGATAGTAGGTCGTTGTGACATTTAAAACCAGGGCATTATCCTTGGTAACCATACGAGACCACAAATGCCAATCTTCAAACCCATCACACTTAGCATCATATCCCCCTGCTTCATCATAGGCAGAGCGTTTAAAAATGACGGTTGAATGGTTAAAGACATTTTGATAAGCAAGTTCTAACCATAACTTTTCCCCTATTAGATGATTCGTTCTGTTTCGCCTTATTTTATCGGTCATCGCATCTTCTTCTGCAACGACTCTAGCTCCTATAAGATCTAATTGAGGATTTTTCTCTAATTCTTGCAAGAGAAGATCTAAGTGCCAAGGCATCCATACATCATCTGCATCTTGTCTAGCTACATATTTTGTTTGAGACAAACTAACTCCACGATTTAACGTTTCTGAAATCCCTTTATGATCTTCCCTAATATACTGTATTCGCTCGTCTACTAGATATGGCTTACATACTTCCTCTGTATTATCTGTCGAACCATCATCCACAATTAACAGTCGAAAGGCTTGATG
>CAJNCB010000098.1:0-628 GCA_905221155.1 bacterium
GGGCATTATTCAATTGAAGCCTGCGACTTCTCACAATTTGACACTCATATCTTGGGTGTTCTCGGAGCGCCGCTTCCAGCAATCCACCTCCATGCGCCTGCTGTTATGCTCAATGTTCTCGGTCAGCATGTCGAGGCCGCTGAGCAATATGTGACAGAAAATCCAAGCGCCCACCTCCACATGTATGGTAAAATAGAAGCGAAGCACAACCGCAAGATGGGACATGTGACTTTGTTTAGTGATGTGCCAGATGAGGTTGAGGAGTTAGGGAAAGGGATTGATTTTTAGGACAAGTCTATGATACAAATAATCGTTAACGCTTTTGTTGAGAAAGATAAGACTGGAGCAGTTGTAGAAGTATTGTTTGCTAGTGCTGACCAAGATAAGGTACAAGCTAAATATGAAGAGTTAATTGCTCAATATCCTGAAAATTATTTAGCAATTTATGATTTACCATTGGATACTAATCTCAATGAATTACCACACTATCCATCTGTGTTTATTGGAAAAGAGGAGTTTGAGTAGAAATCTTGGTTTACCTAGATAGTTTATTCCCAGCAGCTTAAGAAGAAAGGAAAAATTAACAACATGATCGACCGTTACTCTCGCCCTGAGATGGCGAACATTT
>CAJNCB010000099.1:0-627 GCA_905221155.1 bacterium
GGCTTTGTTAGTCTGGAAGGCGAGGAGGACGACCTTTTTGTAGGAAAAAACGATGTCAACTATGCTATTGATGGTGATACCGTTGAGGTCGTGATTAAGAAAGTCGCTGACCGAAATAAGGGAACAGCAGCCGAAGCCAAAATTATTGATATCTTAGAACATAGCCTGACAACAGTTGTCGGCCAAATCGTTCTAGATCAGGAGAAACCTAAGTATGCGGGTTACATCCGTTCAAAAAATCAGAAAATCATCCAACCCATCTATGTTAAGAAACCAGCTCTAAAACTAGAGGGAACCGAAGTTCTCAAGGTCTTTATCGATAAATACCCAAGCAAGAAACATGATTTCTTTGTTGCGAGTGTACTAGATGTGGTTGGGCATTCAACGGATGTCGGAATTGATGTCCTTGAGGTTTTGGAGTCTATGGACATTGTATCCGAGTTTCCAGAAGCTGTCGTCAAGGAAGCGGAAAGTGTGCCTGATGCTCCGTCTCAAAAGGATATGGAAGGCCGTATGGACTTGAGAGATGAGATTACTTTTACCATCGACGGTGCTGATGCCAAGGATTTGGACGATGCGGTGCATATCAAGGCCTTGAAAAATGGCAATCTGGAGCTTGGTGTTCAC
>CAJNCB010000100.1:0-626 GCA_905221155.1 bacterium
AAAAAGTTTGGAACTATCTGGGTAATGATCGTACTGAACTTGCTTTTATATATACGAAAAAAAGACTGAAATCAGTCTTCTTTTTAAATCAAAGCTGTGATTGCCGTTACTAAACCAAAGACAATACCTGGTGCATTGGCAGCAACAAGGGGAATATCTCTTTCCTTCTTGAAAAGACCGTAGTAAACCCAGAGACTACAGTTGATAGCTGCAACCAAGGGCTGGATGAAGTTCCCTTTTTGACCAGCTAGATTATTCATGATTTGTGGTAAATACGACACATACATCATAATGGACATGAAGGTCGCTACCCAACCCAAAATTTTCATTTGTTTTTCAGACATTTTCAAAACCTCTTTTATTCTTTTATACTTTCTATTTTATAATTTAATACAAAAACAAGCAAGAATTTGGGAATTTTGTTATAAAAATGTAAACTATCACAGTCTTGTGATAAGAAAAAGACCGGATTGCTCCGATCTGTTTAATCCATAAAATGTAAAAATGAATAGCTCTTGTCAATTAATGGATGGACTGATTGATTGTCATTAAGCCGTAGTTAATGATTGCTGCAATATCTTCAAGACCATGCAAAATAAAACTTCCTACAATCAAACCTATAATAA
>CAJNCB010000101.1:0-625 GCA_905221155.1 bacterium
CAAGGTCCTGCTGGGGCAAAAGTTCTCCGAAGAGGACGACCAAATCTCCATCCGCTTTATCAGCACCTATGCAAAAGCCTTGGCCATTGACCTCTATCTACCCCATCCCAAGGAAACCTTCACGATCCCAAACGTGACTTACTTGGAGACAGACTTAATCTTTGAAGATGTCCTTGCCCAACTCTTTCAAGAATATGAGTTCGTTCATGTTTATCACTTCACCTCGTCGGTCAGTCTCCACTTACAAGACCTGCCCCATGTGACCATCACAGGCATTTCCCTCCCCTACTATGAGGACCGTCAAAAAGAATTGCGACGATTGGGTTGTCAGTTTGAAAGGGTTTCACTTGGCTGGTAATACAAATGTATATTTTTAAATATGTAAATCCATGCGTCTGTATGGATTTTATATATATAACCATAGTGAAAGACTATAGTCTGAATGATCAAAAAGTGCTTAAATTTCTTGTATAAGCGGTATAGAAATGTTAAAATGGAAGTGTTGGGTTTTAGAGTTTATTAATTGTTATTCAATATAACAATAGGATAATCTTTGAAAACCATACAAAAATAATAGTAAAGGATACTAAGAATGTTTATAAATAAAAAAGAAAAATTTTCCATT
>CAJNCB010000102.1:0-621 GCA_905221155.1 bacterium
AGTGAACATTTTATTGTTGTATGCTTCGAAGATATACTCTTTTAATTGCCCCATTGTCATAGTAGGTCTACGTGTGCTGTTTTGTATTAGAGTATTTAGATTTTGTTCAGATTTAAATACTTCACTTTCAGTTGTTTTCTCGAATGTTTTAGCATTAGCGTAGATTATATCACTTTGGTTTTGGTTGTCACCAGTTTTGTATGATAAACCATTTGCTTTTGCTGCAGCGTTGATTCCATCGTAATCAGGTTTTGCGTAAGTTTCCTTTATTTTCGCATATTTTTTGTTGCGAGTATCCGCAGCTTCGTTTGCAAATTTTTCCATACCTACAGTTGTTTTAACTTTAGGATTTCCTAGTTGTTCACGGATTTGGTTAACGATGTGAAGACCGAATAAGTTAATTTCTCTCTTTTGATCAGCTGTTAAGTTCCAAATATCAACTTCACGTGTGTCAGTTGTATTAGTGTAGGTATTTTTAGCCATATTAGTTTTTGCTAATTGTTTTAATTTTTCAGCATTAGCAGTTACTTCAGCTTGGTTTCTTGTGCTAAGTTCGTTGGCACGCCCATCACCAGTATTATTTGGGTCATTTTCTCCCATTAATTTAGCACGTTCATTTAA
>CAJNCB010000103.1:0-620 GCA_905221155.1 bacterium
CTCTGCTTTTTTTAACGGTCTTTCCATATAAATGACTGTAGGCTCTTTTATTTCTATCTCCACATGATACTTTTCTTGCAGCAGAGCACAAGTCACTTCCATTTGTACTTTCCCTAAGAAAGAAAGTATGATTTCATGTGTCGCAGAATCCACATAATATCGCAGAAGCGGGTCACTGTCGGAGATTTCTAAAAGTGCATCAAGTAACATTTCCCTTTGTTGAGGTTTGCTCGGTTCAACAGTCGTTTGCAGCAGAGGGAGGGGATTTTCAATTCTCTCTCTCTGTGGCAATAGCTTTGTATCTCCAAGAACACTATTTAACTTCAAAAACTCATTCTGCAAAATAACAATTTCCCCGGAATAAGCCTTATCGATTTTACATAATTCACCATTTATTGAAGTATACATTTCTGTAATTTTTATTTTTTCCTTTTCCGATATTCTAACCGAATCTCGCAAATGCAGTACGCCACTATAAAGACGTATATATGCAAGACGCTGTCTTTTTTCCGAATACTCAATTTTGAAAACTTTTCCGCAAAGTTCAGACTGACCTCGATGTGTTGATGAATAAAATTTATTAGTAATAACTTCTATAAGGTTATCAATCCCTATATTAC
>CAJNCB010000104.1:0-618 GCA_905221155.1 bacterium
TCTATATTAGTTTCTCCTGTATTCTGCCACTGACAGACGTCGCAGATATCATACACTGCTGTAACAGTACCACATACTGGACAATGGACATATTCGCGACCATCAATGATCATTAAATTCTCTTTTCCAGTCTTATTCATTTAAGGTTACTCCCAACACTATACAAATATATTAGCTATTTCTATACACTACTTTTTCAATATTATTGATTGTAATTGTTATGGTATCCCAGTCTTTCGGGGAATCTCCTATGTCAGCAATAAAAGTATCTTCACTTAACTTTTCGACAATTGTCGCCGTTTGACCGTTTTTTAACAACACTGTATCAAATTCTTGAATTTTTACGATTTTTCTCCTTGCGTAAGCTTCTTTGGCTTCTGCGAGAGTCATCTTGTTAGGGCCACCGTCAATATTTATAATACCCGTATTTTGCCAACGACAGACGTCACAGATATCATAGTCCATAACTTCAGTTCCGCAAACAGGGCAATGTAGCCATATTTCTCCGTCAATTTCCCATGTTTTTTTTGATCTATCCATATAAATCCCTCCTTCTTACACTTGCCAAACCAGTCTTTTTGGTGAACCGTGGGTATCAACCCACCTTTCCATCATTAT
>CAJNCB010000105.1:0-615 GCA_905221155.1 bacterium
GGCCATTCGTGCGGTATTTGACTATTATCAGGCAGAACTGCCTCATGATGTACTAGAAATCTTGGTCAATCGAGCTGAGATGATTGCCCATATGAATCCTAGTGGTTTGGATGCTAAGACCTGTCTCAGTGACCAGCCTATTCGATTTATAAAGAATGTAGGATTTACAGAGCTTGAGATGAATTTATCCGCCTATTTGGTGATTGCCGATACGGGTGTTTATGGTCATACTCGTGAAGCCATCCAAGTGGTTCAAAGCAAGGGCAAGGATGCCTTACCGTTTTTGCATGCCTTGGGAGAATTGACTCGGCAGGCAGAAGAAGCGATTTCACGAAAAGATGCTGAAGGGCTGGGACAAATCCTTAGTCAAGCGCATTTGCATTTAAAAGAAATTGGTGTTAGTAGTCCTGAGGCAGATTCTTTGGTTGAAACGGCTCTTAAACATGGAGCTCTGGGTGCCAAGATGAGCGGTGGTGGGCTTGGAGGCTGTATCATAGCCTTGGCACCCAATTTGCCACACGCACAAGAACTAGCAGAAAGATTAGAAGAGAAAGGAGCTGTTCAGATATGGATAGAGAGCCTGTAACAGTACGTTCCTACGCAAATATTGCTATT
>CAJNCB010000106.1:0-613 GCA_905221155.1 bacterium
TCTTAATTCTAACTGGAGAACTTGGAGCAGGCAAAACGACTTTTACAAAAGGCCTTGCTAAAGGGTTACAGATTACTCAGATGATTAAGAGTCCAACCTATACTATTGTGAGAGAGTATGAAGGTCGTCTTCCTCTTTATCATTTAGATGTTTATCGTATAGAGGGGGATGCTGATTCTATTGATTTGGATGAGTTTCTCTTTGGTGGTGGGGTGACCGTCATCGAGTGGGGGAATCTTTTAGGTGATGCCTTACCAGATACCTATTTAGAATTGGAAATTCTAAAAGAAGAAGAGGGTCGCAGACTGAATTTTCAATCAAAAGGTTTGCGTGCAGAAAAGCTTTTAGAGGAGCTTCAACATGGAGTATGAATTGCTCATTAGGGAAGCAGAAGTTGAAGATGCGGCTGAGTTAGTATCATTTTTAAATCGTGTCAGTGTAGAAACAGATTTTACCAGTCTGGACAGTAATGGCATTTTGATGACAGATACTGAGATGGAGTTGTTTTTGGATAAACAGGCTCACTCGGAAAATCAAATCACTTTACTGGCCTTGCTGAATGATGAAATTGCGGGTCTTGTAAATATCACAGCTGATCAACGCAAGAGAGTTC
>CAJNCB010000107.1:0-611 GCA_905221155.1 bacterium
AAGATATTGCTAGTCTGCGAGCAGATGAGCGCTATGAAATGCTTCGAATTCTTCAAGAAATTTCTGAACGTGTCCGCCCTCATGCGGCTGAGATTGCTAATGATGCTTGGATTATCGGCCATCTGGACTTGATTCGTGCCAAGGTCCGCTTTATCCAAGAAAGGCAAGCAGTTGTTCCTCAGCTATCAGAAAACCAAGAGATTCAACTGCTCCATGTCTGTCATCCTCTGGTCAAAAATGCCGTCGCAAATGATGTCCATTTTGGCCAAGATTTAACAGCCATTGTCATTACAGGTCCCAATACAGGTGGGAAGACCATCATGCTCAAAACTCTCGGTTTGACACAGGTCATGGCCCAGTCAGGCTTACCTATTTTAGCAGATAAGGGAAGTCGTGTTGGTGTTTTTGAAGAAATCTTTGCTGATATTGGCGATGAACAGTCTATTGAACAGAGCTTGTCTACCTTCTCTAGCCACATGACCAATATTGTGGATATTCTTGGCAAGGTCAACCAACATTCACTCTTACTCTTGGATGAGTTGGGGGCTGGTACAGATCCCCAAGAGGGAGCAGCCCTTGCCATGGCTATTCTGGAGGATCTTCGCCTGCGT
>CAJNCB010000108.1:0-609 GCA_905221155.1 bacterium
GCATTCTTTATTCGATGAATAAGGATGGCAATACCTTTGATAAGAGTTACCGCAAGTCGGCCAAGTCTGTCGGGAACATCATGGGTAATTTTCATCCACACGGTGATTCTTCTATCTATGATGCCATGGTCCGTATGTCACAGGACTGGAAAAATCGTGAGATTCTAGTTGAAATGCACGGTAACAACGGTTCTATGGATGGAGATCCGCCTGCGGCTATGCGTTATACTGAGGCTCGTTTGTCTGAGATTGCTGGTTACCTTCTTCAGGATATCGAGAAGAAGACCGTTCCTTTTGCGTGGAACTTTGACGATACGGAGAAAGAGCCGACAGTCTTGCCAGCAGCCTTTCCAAATCTCTTGGTGAATGGTTCTACTGGTATTTCGGCTGGTTATGCCACAGATATTCCTCCCCATAATTTGGCCGAAGTTATCGATGCGACAGTCTACATGATTGATCATCCAACTGCCAAGGTGGATAAACTCATGGAATTCTTGCCTGGACCAGACTTCCCGACTGGAGGGATTATCCAGGGTCGTGATGAAATCAAGAAGGCCTATGAAACTGGGAAAGGGCGCGTTGTTGTTCGTTCCAAGACTGAGATTGAAA
>CAJNCB010000109.1:0-574 GCA_905221155.1 bacterium
GGGTGGATACGGTTATTCCCTACTATGAACGATTCTTGGAATGGTTTCCAACAGTGGAAAGTTTGGCAACTGCGCCTGAAGAGCGTTTGTTGAAGGCTTGGGAAGGTTTGGGCTATTATTCTCGAGTTCGTAATATGCAGGCTGCGGCTCAGCAGATTATGGCTGACTTTGGTGGTCAATTTCCAAACACCTATGAAGGAATTTCCAGCTTGAAAGGAATTGGACCTTACACTGCAGGAGCGATTTCCAGTATTGCTTTTAACTTGCCTGAGCCAGCTGTAGATGGTAATGTCATGCGAGTGCTGGCACGTCTGTTTGAAGTCAACCACGATATTGGCATTCCAAGCAATCGCAAAATTTTTCAGGCAATGATGGAAATCTTGATTGACCCAGAAAGGCCAGGTGACTTTAATCAAGCTTTGATGGACTTAGGATCAGATATTGAGGCACCTGTAAATCCCAGACCAGAAGAAAGCCCAGTTAAGGACTTCAGTGCGGCATATCAGAATGGCACAATGGACCGTTATCCAATCAAGGCTCCCAAGAAAAAGCCGCTTCCTATTTATCTTAAAGC
>CAJNCB010000110.1:0-574 GCA_905221155.1 bacterium
GATACAGAAGGTAACGTTCTCCGTACGAAAGAAGAAGGTTCACAACCAGCAGGTAAAGTACCAAGCTATGAATTAGTAGGAACTGTTAAAGATCCAGAAACTGGAAAAGTACTTCACATCTTCAAACCAGCAACTAAGAAACCAGTGACAGTTTGGGTAGATGTAAACGGTAAGCCATTGAAACCACTAGCTGAAGGTGATAACCCAGCTGGAGAGATTCCAGGATATGCATTGGTAGATACAATAAAAGTTGAAGGAACTGGTAATGTCATCTACGTATTTAAACGTACTGCAAATGGAAGACCTCAAAAAGAGGGTTCTACAAATGGAGGATCACTCATTCCATCTCAACCAGGTTCTCCAGCAAGACCTTCAACAAACCCAACAAATCCGGTGAAACCGACAGACCCAAGTCAACCAGCAACTCCAGTAGTTCCTACAGACCCAAGTCAGCCAGCAATACCGGCAACCCCAGCTACCCCAGCAACACCGGCTAATCCAGCTAATCCAGCTGCTCCAGCAACTCCAATGATGCCATCAGCACCAGTAAATGGTGAAGCACCACAAGCTCCAG
>CAJNCB010000111.1:0-567 GCA_905221155.1 bacterium
CCATACGAGATTCCAGAGATAGATAGGCTCTTGGGTGGTCATAAAAGGTTTGATTGATATACTTCATCATTCCTGGAGCCCCACATGAGTAAACAGCATCAAACTGATTGTCTAAATCCTTGATGACTACAGAGACATTTCCCTTAATACCATAAGAACCATCATCTGTCGTTACAAAGACCTGACCATATTGGGCTAATTCCGTCTCTAAAATAACAGCATCCTTATTAGCAAAACCGAGAACTGTCACTACTTTCACACAACGCGCATGCAATTCCTTGGCCACCTCAAGCAAGGGAGGAACACCAATCCCCCCTCCAACTAAGAGAACCTGGCTCTGCTCATCTAGGTCAGACAAGTCAAATCCATTTCCCTGAGGTCCCATCACATCAAGAGTATCTCCCTGACTTAAGGTTGAAAAAATAGCGGTTCCAGCCCCTTCAATCCGATAAATGAGGTGACACTGCTTCTTTACCTTATCAATAGACGAAATTGAAATAGGACGACGCAAAAGATGGGCATCATCAGGCACACGCAGATGAAGAAATTGGCCTGCTCGCATGGCTT
>CAJNCB010000112.1:0-560 GCA_905221155.1 bacterium
GCGGTAGCAAGTGCTTCAGCCTCTACAAGTGCGGTAGCTTCAGCCTCAGCATCGACTAGCGCGGTGGCTTCAGCTTCAGCGTCAACAAGTGCAGTAGCAAGTGCTTCAGCATCTACTAGTGCGGTAGCTTCAGCTTCAGCATCAACCAGCGCGGTAGCAAGTGCTTCAGCATCAACGAGCGCAGTCGCTTCAGCCTCAGCCTCTACAAGTGCGGTGGCTTCAGCTTCAGCGTCAACCAGTGCGGTAGCCTCAGCCTCAGCATCAACCAGTGCGGTGGCAAGTGCCTCAGCATCGACCAGTGCGGTAGCAAGTGCTTCAGCATCTACTAGTGCAGTAGCTTCAGCTTCAGCGTCAACAAGTGCAGTGGCTTCAGCTTCAGCGTCAACCAGTGCGGTAGCAAGTGCCTCAGCATCGACAAGTGCAGTGGCTTCAGCTTCAGCGTCAACAAGTGCAGTCGCAAGTGCATCGGCTTCAACAAGTGCGGTAGCGTCAGCTTCAGCGTCAACGAGTGCGGTAGCCTCAGCCTCAGCATCAACCAGTGCGGTGGCAAGTGCCTCAGC
>CAJNCB010000113.1:0-554 GCA_905221155.1 bacterium
AGTCCATAGAGGCTGTTTTTTTGTCCTCAAATAGGAAAAGGTAGAAAATGAAAATCACAATTATCGGATATTCTGGTGCTGGTAAGTCAACTCTAGCCGAAAACTTATCTAACTACTACTCCATTCCAAAACTTCACATGGACACACTCCAATTTCAACCCGGTTGGCAAGACAGTGACCGTGAATGGATGTTGGATGAGATGAAAAAATTTCTCACCAATCATAAAGCTTGGGTCATCGATGGAAATTATTCTTGGTGCTATTACGAAGAAAGAATGCAGGAAGCTGACCAAATCATCTTTCTTAATTTTTCACCATTGACCTGTCTCTTTCGAGCCTTTAAACGTTACCTCACATACCGAGGCAAGGTCAGGGAAAGTATGGCAGCTGGTTGTCAAGAACAATTTAATTGGGAGTTTATCCGATGGATTCTCTGGGATGGACGGACTAAAACTCAAAAAGAAAATTACCAAAAACTTTGCCAAGAATACTCACATAAAGTCACTATTCTTCGAAATCAAAGAGAGCTAGATCAATTTCTAGATAAGAAAAGG
>CAJNCB010000114.1:0-545 GCA_905221155.1 bacterium
ATTGTCAACCAAGGCCTGCATGGCTTGGTCAATTTCCTCTTGGGCAATATCTTGAAAATCAAACTGGATTTCCAAGAGACCTCCTTTGGAAGCAATCTGCACTTGAGGGCTCGCTAGGTTATAGAGTTCTTCTAACTTGTCTGATAGGTCAACATGCCCAAGTTTTTCAAATACTGGGATGATATCATGGAAGAAATGATAGACAGACTCAGCTTTTAAGGCCTGACGCCAAGATTGAAAGTCTGCTTCAAATCCAGCTGCCAAACAGACTTGGAAAATTCTTTCTTCTAAGTCAGCATCACTCGAAAAGGGTAATTCTTCTAGCTCTTGTCGGCTAGATACCTGTCTATCCCCATAATCAAACTGAATTTCTAAACGAATCCGATTATCCTCTTCCCTGTCAAAGTAAAAAGAGGGAGAAAACGTTTTGATTTGTAGACGTTCTGGAGCTGAGACGTTCCCTATCTGGCTAAAGAGAGTCAGACAGGAAGCCAACTTATCGCGGTCACTGCTATCAAATTGCAGGAATTTCTTTCCATGTTGAT
>CAJNCB010000115.1:0-535 GCA_905221155.1 bacterium
TGTAAATTCTCTTCAAAAGCAGACTGATTTTGATTCATTAAAGTACCAATCAAAATCAAAAAAATGTTATAGTGAAGATTTATAATTAAATCGTCTATCATAGCATGAAAACTTAATATAAACAGAATTAATGATAATACATATTGTTTTTGCTTCAAAAGATGATGTAAAGTTAATGTAAAAATTAACAATAGTATAAGCAAAACAAACAATCCATATCGTTGTAATATTTGGATATAGAGATTATCGACGTACAAATATTCACTCAGTCCCCTTTGTCCATTGATATCCAAACCATTCCCAATCCAATTAATCTTTTGTCCAAATAAATTATAACCATATATATTCAAAGAACGATTAGCGTAATAAACTCGACCGCCTAGAAATTGGTTGATATTCTTACTCAATTCATTCAAAAAAGGACTTGAAAAACTCAGATACATTTTTGCTATCAAATAACTTAAATATGCATTTACTATATAAGTTAATTTTAAAGTTTTTAATAAGAGACCAGAAGACTTTAAAATTGATGGAT
>CAJNCB010000116.1:0-526 GCA_905221155.1 bacterium
TGGGAAATTGCCACAACAGGTCATTTCTAAGACAGCGGCTCATGGTTATTCTTCATACGGTAACCAAATTGGGCTTGCGACGACCTACGTTCGTGAGTATTTCCACCCAGGCTTTGTAGCTAAACGTATGGAGCTAGGTGCCGTTGTTGGTGCTGCTCCTAAGGGCAATGTAGTCCGTGAAAAACCAGAAGCAGGTGACGTGATTATCTTGCTAGGTGGTAAGACTGGGCGTGATGGTGTCGGTGGTGCGACAGGGTCTTCTAAGGTTCAAACAGTTGAGTCTGTAGAGACTGCCGGTGCTGAGGTTCAAAAAGGGAATGCCATCGAAGAACGCAAGATTCAGCGCCTTTTCCGTAATGGCGATGTCACTCGTCTTATCAAGAAGTCCAATGACTTTGGAGCAGGTGGTGTCTGTGTAGCCATCGGTGAATTGGCAGACGGTCTTGAAATTGACCTCAACAAGGTGCCTCTTAAATACCAAGGCTTGAATGGTACAGAAATTGCCATCTCTGAATCTCAAGAACGG
>CAJNCB010000117.1:0-524 GCA_905221155.1 bacterium
CCTTACCTGTGAAGTTCTTCTCTGGTGTAAAGGTAACTGTTCCATCAGGAGCTACTGTGTATGTTCCTTCGCCTTCGATGGTTACTGAATCAACTGGATTTCCTGTTTTTGGATCTACCAATTTAGCTGGTTTATCTTCATCGATTTCAACAGTTTTTTCTTCACCGTTGACTGTTACTTTTCCACCTTCAAATGTTGGTTTACCTGTTTGAGTTGAACCTTGAACATCTTCTGTTACGGCATCTGTTCCTGTTGGGGTTACTGGTGTTACGTTTGGTGTGTATTTAGCCGTTACTGGTGTACCGTTCTTATCTACACGTTTAACCGTTACGCCTGTTCCTTTACCTGTGAAGTTCTTCTCTGGGGTGAAGGTTACTGTGCCATCTGGTGCCACTGTGTATGTTCCTTCGCCTGGAATAACTTTTTCTTTTGAACCATCTTCGAAAGTTGCTGGGACTTCATCATCCATTGGAACATTTGGATTACCTGGTGTGAAGGTTGGTTTACCAGTTTGTTCTTTACCT
>CAJNCB010000118.1:0-523 GCA_905221155.1 bacterium
TAATCCTTCAACTGTAAAAGCTGAAGATGCGCAACCTACTGCAACACAACCAGCTACTACGGATACTAAAGAGGCTTTAAAAGCTGCTTTTGAAAAAATGGAAAAAGCTGTTGAAGATAACATTAACAAAGACGACAGCATTAAACCAGAAGATAAGGCGAAAGCTATCGAAGAAGCAAAAGCTGAAATCGGTAAGGAAGACATCTTAAAGGCTATCGAAAATGGTGATTTAGATGCTGAAGATGTTGCAAAAGAGTTAGAAGATGACTTTAATAAAGCTGGTGTGACTAATCCAACTGTACAACCAGCTCCAGGTGCTGAGTTGGTTCGTAATGAATCAGGTGAAGTTACAGAAGCTAAGCCAGTTAATGGTGGAATTGATGCTGATAGTCAGGATAAAATCAATAAGCGTTTGGATGAAGAAAAGACAGATGCTAAGGATGCTGGCGAACGTGTAGAAGCTGCGAAAAATGATGTTGAAGAAGCAAAAGCTATTGTAGAAGCAGCAAAAGCAGCGAAAGAA
>CAJNCB010000119.1:0-522 GCA_905221155.1 bacterium
ATTTGGTGACCCCACCAGAGCTGACGAGAGATTACCCAGTCGTGGACATTTTCCATCCATTGAAGGAAGGTATCGTTGAAACGAGGTGGGTAAAATTCGACCTTGTCCTCTGTGTCTTGGTTGGCAATAGCATTCTTGGCCAATTGGTCCATCTTGACGAACCATTGCGTAGACAAACGTGGCTCAACTACAACACCTGTACGCTCTGAGTGACCAACACTGTGGACACGTTTTTCGATTTTGACGAGGGCACCGATTTCTTCCAACTTGGCAACAACTGCCTTACGAGCTTCGAAACGATCCATACCTGCAAATTCGAAGGCCAAGTCGTTCATGGTTCCGTCATCGTTCATGACGTTGACTTGTGGCAAGTTATGGCGTTGACCAACCAAGAAGTCGTTTGGATCGTGGGCAGGCGTGATTTTCACGACACCAGTACCAAACTCAGGGTCTGCGTGCTCGTCCCCAACGATTGGAATCAATTTATTAGCGATTGGAAGGATGACGTTTTTACCGATCAAG
>CAJNCB010000120.1:0-520 GCA_905221155.1 bacterium
CCCCTGCCTGACGGCTGAGCATAATTCCCTGACCAACCAAGCGAGGCAAGAGATATTTGAGCTGGGCTAAGTGAACTTGGAGCTTCCCTTCATGGCTTCGAGCTCGCATGGCAAAGATATCCAAAATCAACTGCATACGATCAATGACCTTAACACCCAGAACTTCCTCTAGATTGACATTTTGCCTTGGAGTCAAGCGGTTGTTGACAATGACAGTGGTAATTTCTTCTGCATCCACCATAAGCGCAATTTCTTCCAACTTACCAGAGCCGACGAAGGTCTTAGAATCATATTTTTCACGTTTTTGTCTGTAGCTATCTACAACGACTGCCCCAGCCGTTTTCGCTAAACTAGCCAATTCTTCCATGGAGAGGTCAAAATTGTCCATGCCCTGCAATTCCACACCAATGAGCAGGACTCGCTCCTCTTTTTTTTCCGTATCAATCATCTAAAAACTCCTCTATCTGGCTTAAAATGCGGTCTTGCACACCAGCTTCTCCAATCTGATAAAAGGTGACCT
>CAJNCB010000121.1:0-515 GCA_905221155.1 bacterium
GGCACATCAGTGTTCTCAGATTGATATCCATGAACATAAACTTTATAGTTAGCGTTACCATCTAGTGTTTTGTAAGATTTACCTGTAGATCCAAGAAATTCACCATTTTCTTTTCTTAGTTCTGTAGAAGCAGCTGTATATCCTTCGTTAGCTGAAAGAGCTACAGCGAATTTTCCATCACGGCCAATACCGTTTCGTTTCAATTCATCATAAACTGCCTGAATAGACTCGTTCAAACGGTTCAATTGAGCATCCACTTGTTCTTTTGTCAAGCTCTTATCTGCCAAGAGTTTGTTCGTTTCTGCTAGGACAGCTTGGTTTTTAGCAACTGCAGATTCGATAGCAGCTTTACCCTCAGACGCAAGGTCCTTTTTGTCCATTTCTGAATAAGCTAATTGACTGGTAACTTCTGCTTCAGATGCAACTTGGCTCAAAACCTTAGTATCTACCGCTGGAGTTTCTTGTTTTTGATTAGCTGCTTCTTCTTTCTTGGCAGTTTCAGTAGCGTTTGATTC
>CAJNCB010000122.1:0-510 GCA_905221155.1 bacterium
GTGTTTCATCAACCCTTCTCCACTATCCTAGCTTTGTCATTGATGTCAAAAATGCTATCGGTGATGGCAATGTCAAGACCTTGGTGGATGAGATTAAGCTGTCTGAAGTCCTGATTTTAGATGATATTGGTGCCGAGCAATCAACAGCTTGGGTGCGGGATGAAATCCTGCAAGTCATTCTCCAATATCGGATGCAGGAAAATTTACCGACCTTTTTCACTTCCAACTTCAACTTTGAAGAATTGGAGCTGCATTTCGCTAAAGGGAAGCATGGAAATGACGAAACCTGGGAATCCAGACGCGTCATGGAACGCATCCGTTATTTGGCTGAGGAGACTCGTTTAGAAGGAGTGAACCGCCGATGACAGAAACGATTAAACTGATGAAAGCTCATAAGTCTGTTCGAAGATTTAAGGAGCAAGCCCTTCCTCAGGAAGACTTGACTGAAATCCTGACAGCAGCTCAAATGGCCTCGTCTTGGAAGAATTTCCAATCCTACTCTGTGATTGT
>CAJNCB010000123.1:0-509 GCA_905221155.1 bacterium
CATAAGTATTAAAATAATAATTATGGATAAGTTAAACACGAAAAATAAGATAATTGATGTTTATAAAATAGCGAATCGTCTTGTTTCTATTACTGTTGAGAATCCTGATTTTTCAGATTTGAAAATCAATCATTTTGTTAGAATTGGGGAAAACGAGTATAGGGTACATAGTGTTCCTATGATTTGTTCAACTCCAACTAAATCGATCTTAGAAATAGATACATTTGCGATTGACTACACTGAGGACGACTTGATGAATAAAGAGGCTGTATTTAGGAAATCGGATAGCGAAGCTTAACGGATCAATTAGAAATTGTAGTAAGAATCTGGTCTTTTTAATAAAAGACATATAAGAAATGATAGGAAAAATCAGAATAATGACAGATTTTAATGAGAATGGATGCGATGATTTAGAGTTGCTAGATGGGATGTGTGACTCCGTTACAGCAGAATCTTTTATTGAAGGATACAGTGATTTTTACAAAGAGACTGAAGAGTCAAAAATATGG
>CAJNCB010000124.1:0-504 GCA_905221155.1 bacterium
AGAATTTACAGAATAATTTTTGAAATACAAACCCCTGGCCATCTCTGGTCAGGGTTTTGTGTGGTTCTATAATTTTTAGGGTTGATGGAAATTTTCCACCAACCCTATTTTAGTGTATACAAAAAGGCCAACATCCATTATATTAAAAGCGCTGAAACCTAAAACAAAAGAATGATGACCATATGAACAATATACTAGAAGCTACACTACAAATCAAAGATGCACACAATGAAGGTGTTACATTCCATTTCTTAGAGAATATTAAAGAAGTATTGCGTGATGAGAGTGGGAAAGTAACTGGTGTAAAGGTTATTACAATGGAACTTGGTGAATCAGATGAAAGTGGAAGAAGATCAACGCATGAAGTGGCAGGTAGTGAACATATTATTCCATGTGACCTTGTCGTTGCAGCAATTGAACAAAAGTAGACTTTAGTGTTCTAGATGAAAGGTAAAAATTTGACTTTCGGTCAACATCAGAATACAATAGAAATGAACTAATAAC
>CAJNCB010000125.1:0-499 GCA_905221155.1 bacterium
GGCAGATAGGGTAGTGATGATGCTATTTAACCAGGGATTGGGGTTGGCAAAAAGGCCACTGTAATGATAGAGAACCAAGGCTCCTAGACTAAAAACCAGATAGATTTTGGCTAACTGTAAACTCGGTCTTTTGAGGAGTAAAACCAAGAGGTACAAACCACCAATCACACCTAAAGTCAGACCCATAAAGCCGTTAATCCATTCGTAGATGGAGTAGATTTCTGTATTCATGAGCAAGAGGCAGAGGAGCCAGGACAGGCCTGCTATGACAAAGGATAGAATACTTGGCGACCAGCGAATCTTTGACCAAGCAAAATCCAACTTCAAGCAGGTCACGATTGCATTCATACTGGATGAGACCGTGGATTGGCCTGCTGCCAAGAGAGCCAGCATGATGAAACCACCAAACCAAGGTGCCAGACCTTCCCGAGCGTAAGCAATGAGAACAGGATTGGTCGATGTGGTAGCGAAATTTTCCTGACGAATCAAGTAGCCAATC
>CAJNCB010000126.1:0-479 GCA_905221155.1 bacterium
TTTAAAATCATTGTCTTCTTTAGCTTGAACAAAGACTGGAATCCCTTCTGCCATCTTGACTTGGTCTCCATAACTAACCCAGTATGGAGTTGGAATAATAACCTCATCTAAAGGATTGATTACAGCCATAAAGAAAGTATAGAGGGAGAACTTGGCACCTGTAGCAAAGGTAACCTCGTTACTTGCGACAGAATAGCCATAGTAGCGCTCGAAGTAGGTACTCACCGCAGCTTTTAATTCTGGTAGACCTGAAGCTACTGTATAGAAGGAAGCCTGTCCTTCTCGAATAGCTTTAACTGCTGCATCCTGAATATTTTCAGGAGTGTGAAAATCTGGTTGTCCCAAGGTCAAGAAAAGGACATCCTTACCTTGAGATTTTAATTTTTTTGCTCTCGCATCACTAGCTAAAGTGACACTTTCTTCCATTTCTAAAACACGGTTGGATAGTTTCATAGGCCCTCCTTATTGACCAATGTTCC
>CAJNCB010000127.1:0-476 GCA_905221155.1 bacterium
GTACCACTGTTACAGTCAGGACTGATAGTTGCTGGTATTTCGATTGTAGTGTTGGTCCTATTTATTTTTGGAGCTCGTAAAACGCAATTAGCAAGTTTTAATTTGTCTTTTTTTAGAGCTAAGGATTTGGCACGATTGGGCTTGAGTTATTTAGTTATTATCTGTTCAAATATACTTGGTTCTATCTTGTTACAACTGTCAAATGAGACGACAACAGGGAATCAGTCTCAGATTAACGATATGGTTCAAAATAGTTCTCTGATTTCCAGTTTCTTCTTGCTAGCCTTGCTGGCTCCGATTTGTGAGGAAATCTTGTGCCGTGGGATTGTTCCTAAAAAGATTTTCCGAGGCAAGGAGAACTTGGGATTTGTAGTTGGTACGATTGTGTTTGCTTTATTGCATCAACCAAGTAACTTACCTTCTTTATTGATTTATGGAGGTATGTCGACCGTTCTGTCTTGGACAGCCTACAAGAC
>CAJNCB010000128.1:0-474 GCA_905221155.1 bacterium
CCTATCTGAATATTTTTTGAATAAGTTAATGACTTCTTTGATATCAACATAAGTTAACCCATCTCGAAATTCAGTGATAGAATCATCTGTGATAAATCCTTTTTTGATAAGCAGTTTAATGGAACGTTGCTTATAATCAAGTTCCTTTTCCAAGTTATTTTTTAATTGAAGTCCATTTTCATAATATAAAACAAGAGCATTCTCTTCAAATACACTTGAATCGACAATGATTTTTCCCTTACTAAAAGAAATGATTTTTTTTCGTACAATTTCATCCACTGATTTTACATACACAAAACCATTATTTGACTTATTTTCCCAAAGCTCTTCGAATTCAATGGCTTTCTCATATAGTTCATCTCTGTTGTGCTGCCAACTATTTAGAACCGTGATATTCTCATAATTTTTTTCAAATGCAGCATGCGTTTCATTCAATGAGCCAGAAAAATATACGATATTGTCGAAATCATACTT
>CAJNCB010000129.1:0-469 GCA_905221155.1 bacterium
ATATTCAGACAGGTCATATGATTTTAGTGTCCACTAAATCTGTATTTGATAGTGGCGCCAGATATAGCGCTATTCATCAAAAGATATATAATAGTGTGATTGAGGCTCATCAAAATAAGAACACTATTTATATTATGGACATCTTATATGGAAAGACACTGAAAAAGGGCTTTATTCATGATTTGCTTTCTAGACAATGGACTTATATTTCAAATGATATTGTTTTGGATAAGCCTGAGTTAGAAAACTATTATCAAAAAGTAAATGATCAGCTGTGGTCTCTAGTAGAGCCTCTTTCAAATGAATTATTAAGTACTTTAGAGCCAATTTCTGATATTTATCCTGATGAGATGTGCTATCAAGTGACAGCAATAAATGATTTAGTTCGTCATCTGGTGGCGAATTTAAATAGAATCGATGGAGTGAAACTGGGTATCGATCAGTCTGAAATTTTTACAGGTAGACAAAT
>CAJNCB010000130.1:0-469 GCA_905221155.1 bacterium
AGATTTAGATTTTGAGAATCGTCTTGTCAATATAGACCATCAGCTATTGAGAGATACTGAAATTGGGTACTACATTGAAACACCAAAGACCAAAAGTGGCGAACGTCAAGTTCCTATGGTTGAAGAAGCCTATCAAGCATTTAAGCGAGTGTTAGCGAATCGAAAGAATGATAAGCGTGTTGAGATTGATGGATATAGTGATTTCCTCTTTCTTAATAGAAAGAACTATCCAAAAGTGGCAAGTGATTACAACGGCATGATGAAAGGTCTTGTTAAGAAATACAATAAGTATAACGAGGATAAATTGCCACACATCACTCCACATAGTTTGCGACATACATTCTGTACCAACTATGCAAATGCAGGAATGAATCCAAAGGCATTACAGTACATTATGGGACATGCTAATATAGCCATGACGCTGAACTATTACGCACATGCAACATTCGATTCTGCAATGGCAGAAATG
>CAJNCB010000131.1:0-463 GCA_905221155.1 bacterium
TGTCTCGGTTTGCGATTTTGATGTAACCAAGCTGTCAGTTTACACTCAGGGTATTGGTTTAACAGGTATCGAGGTTTATGACCTCCTACGAGACGAATACGACATTCAGATTGAGTTTGGTGATATTGGCAATATCTTGGCCTATATTTCGATTGGTGACCGTATCCAAGACATTGAACGATTAGTTGGTGCTTTAGCAGATATCAAGAGACTATACTCACGAGACGGGAAGGACTTGATAGCTGGAGAATATATTCAGCCCGAGTTAGTGCTGTCTCCACAAGAAGCCTTCTATTCAGAGAGAAAAAGTTTGTCTTTAGACGAATCTGTTGGGCAGGTCTGTGGAGAATTTGTCATGTGCTATCCTCCAGGGATTCCTATCTTGGCTCCTGGTGAACGCATTACACGTGAAATTGTAGACTATATCCAATTTGCCAAGGAACGTGGTTGCTCCCTCCAAGGG
>CAJNCB010000132.1:0-462 GCA_905221155.1 bacterium
ATTTTCAATGAATTTCGATAGGGAAATCCATATAAAAACAAGATAGACAAGTGTCCATCTTGTTGTTCTTCTTATTCATAACGAAGGGCTTCGATTGGATCAAGTTTCGATGCCTTATTGGCTGGCAAGACCCCAAAAATCATACCAACACTAGCCGAAACTGCAAGACTAAATAGGGCAACTGGGATTGATACTCCTACTTCTATACCCGCAATCAAACCTTGTAACAGTATACCAGCTATAGCGGTCAAGCCTGTCGCAATGGTTAAACCAATAACTCCGCCAAGCAAGGTCAAAATCATGGATTCAATCAAAAACTGGATTAAAATATTGGCACGTGTTGCCCCCAAGGCCTTACGGAGACCAATTTCACGAGTGCGCTCTGTCACCGAAACCAGCATGATGTTCATCACACCAGTTCCTCCAACAAAGAGAGAAATTCCTGCGATAGCACTAATAATC
>CAJNCB010000133.1:0-455 GCA_905221155.1 bacterium
AGGGTTCCAGATAGATTAAGCTGCTCAGTAATTCGCACGGCCATAGCTTTGGCTTTCTCAGCTAAACTTTCTGAAATGCGAGCAGGCACAATGGTTTTCGAAAGAATGTTGTTGCGGTGGATATTTTCCTGAACTGGGAAAACTGTCACATCCTTGCCATTTCCTGACACGATGACAGAAATTTCAAGGTCAAAATTGACAAATTCTTCCAAGACACAGGCTGCTGAGTCAGCTAACGCATAGGCTTCTTCCAAGTCTGCTTCCGAGCGAATGACCTTTTGTCCATGCCCATCATAGCCACCTGTCGCAGTCTTGAGGACATAGTTTTTCGACAGGTCCATATCTGCCAAGTCTCGACTAGAAGTCACAACCTTATAAGGTGCCACAGTGACTTGAGCCTTATTTGACAAAAAGTCCTTTTCAAAAATCCGATTTTGGGAAATACGGAGCAGGTC
>CAJNCB010000134.1:0-446 GCA_905221155.1 bacterium
TGAGTTCTTCTAAGACTGGTTTCAAGGCTTCCAGCATGGTATTGAGCATATTAGCTCCCATAGCTTCCTGGGTATCGACATGGAGATAAACAACGAGAAAGTCTGTTTCACCTTTGATCTGTTCTACATGCAAATCACGCGCCCCACCCCCGCGTTTAACAATGGAAGGATAGGCTTGATTAGCAAGCTCCAAGAGTTCTGCCTTCTTGCTGGCAATCTTCTCTAGCGCTTGTTCAGGATCAGCAACTTGATAAAGGGCTACCTGCCCAATCATCTGACGCTCATGGACTTGCGCAGTAAACCCGCCTGCACGCTTGATGATTTTACTTGCATAGCTGGCCGCAGCAACCACAGAGGGCTCTTCTGTCACATAGGGAACTGTGTATTCCTGACCGTTAACGAGAACCTCTGGAACCAGCGAATAAGGCAGAGAAAAAGTTCCCACT
>CAJNCB010000135.1:0-436 GCA_905221155.1 bacterium
CTTATTCGACAACGGCGGAAGAAATTCTTCACCTTAATCCTGATGGGGTTATGTTGTCAAATGGACCGGGAAATCCAGAAGATGTTCCCCAAGCACTGGACATGATTCGCGGTGTGCAAGGGAAAATTCCAATCTTTGGTATTTGTATGGGACACCAACTCTTTGCTATGGCAAACGGAGCTAAGACTTACAAGATGAAATTTGGACACCGTGGATTTAACCATGCAGTACGTGAGATTGCTACAGGCCGTGTAGACTTTACTAGCCAGAACCACGGTTATGCAGTCAGCCGTGAGGATTTGCCAGAGCACTTGATCATTACCCACGAAGAAATCAATGACAAGTCAGTTGAAGGTGTGCGTCACAGATACCAACCTGCTTTCTCTGTTCAATACCATCCAGATGCAGCTCCTGGTCCACACGACGCAAGCTACCT
>CAJNCB010000136.1:0-427 GCA_905221155.1 bacterium
GAATCAATCCTTGCAGTTTACAATGAATTGAAAAACGCAGGAATCGGCCGTGATGGTAAGTTTGCTGTTAACTTGGCAGAGGCTCAAACAACAGCACTTAAAGATGCTTCGACTGAAACAGGTAAAAAATGGTTAGAAGATCATGGTTATTCTTCATTATCAGATATCAAAGTTAAAACTAAAGAAGAAAACCTAAAAGAAATCAAAGACTTGAATGACCAAATCCAATGGTTGGACTTTGGAGATACAGCTGCTTGGACAAATCTAACTGCATCTAACCAACTTCAAATTGGTTCTACATATACAAAAGAATTGATTCCTGGTTATATCGTTACGATGAAAGTTAAGGAACTAAAACCATTTGAATCAACTGAAATATTCAAAAATCGTGTTGCGGGAACTGATTTAGAAAGTTCTTATCAACCAG
>CAJNCB010000137.1:0-418 GCA_905221155.1 bacterium
ATGACTGCGAATCAGGCCCTGAAAAGCAATCGGTTTTATATACTTTGGATTATTTTCTTTATCAACATAGCTTGTGGTTTAGGCTTAATTTCAGCGGCATCCCCAATGGCACAGGAGATGGCTGGCTTGTCTACAAGTCATGCAGCAGTAATGGTGGGCGTTTTAGGGATTTTCAATGGGTTTGGTCGTTTGCTCTGGGCGAGTTTATCTGACTATATCGGTCGCCCTCTAACCTTTAGTATATTACTGCTTGTCAATCTTTTCTTTTCTCTCTCACTTTGGCTCTTTACAGATTCCGTTTTATTTGTAATCGCTATGTCTATTTTGATGACTTGCTATGGAGCTGGTTTTTCATTGATTCCGGCTTATCTCAGTGATATTTTTGGAACCAAGGAATTGGCCGCTCTGCATGGATATA
>CAJNCB010000138.1:0-408 GCA_905221155.1 bacterium
ATCATGCCATTGACAATACCCGAGGTCATATTCCGATGGCTGTTACTGTGACGTCGCCATTTGATACGGAGATTTTTCATATTGGTGAGAGGGTCAATAGGGAACATGAGAACTGGTTTGTCGGTGTTACTTCTCATGGCTACAGTGTTCAAGTAGCTGTTGCTAAGAACTTTGTTCTGTTTGGTACCTTAAGAAGTTCGGCTTTAATTGTTAGTTTGAGTTTCCTCTTTATTGTCATACTATATGTTACCTTGAGAAAGACTTTCTCAAATTATCAAAAGCAGGTAGTGGATTTAGTGGATTCCATCCAAGCTATTGCCCAAGGGGAAGAAGGTCTTCGCATCGATACTCTTGAGAAGGATCAGGAATTGCTCCTAATCGCAGAGACGACCAATGATATGTTGGACC
>CAJNCB010000139.1:0-403 GCA_905221155.1 bacterium
AAAAGGGGAGCAAAAAAGCCCCACAAAAGGGCTAAGATTTAACGAGTTCAGCAGGCAAGAAACTAGCACGGTCAAACGTGCTTTTTTTTATTGCTGGTTGCTGATAGGTATATTATACCATGAAGCGCGTGGTTTATATGATTATGACCTCACAAAAGCCCCCTGATTCGTTTCTGAGGGCTTGTAGTTTGTCCATGGTGTTTTAGTTGTCCAGTACGAAACCAAGCGAAATAGGGGGCGAATATGAAGCCTCAGCCTACATTTGCCTACTTATATGCTTCTAGCTCTCCGTTCTGGTGGATTCTCGCAAAGTTTAAGACGGCTATCTGTTTGTATCGGTGGTAACTTGTAACACTAGTACCTGCCATTTCTACGCATTCGCTTATTGTCTTCTTTCTCATAT
>CAJNCB010000140.1:0-390 GCA_905221155.1 bacterium
ATTTTGTTGAAGCTCAGATTTTAGAGGCTATTGAGATTGACTATATTGATGAGAGCGAAGTTTTATCTCCAGCTGACGACCGTTTCCATGTGGATAAGAAAGAATTCCAAGTTCCTTTTGTCTGTGGGGCTAAGGATTTGGGTGAAGCCTTGCGTCGTATCGCTGAAGGTGCTTCTATGATTCGTACCAAAGGAGAACCAGGGACAGGAGACATTGTTCAAGCTGTTCGTCATATGCGTATGATGAATCAGGAAATTCGCCGTATTCAAAACTTACGAGAGGACGAACTTTATGTTGCTGCTAAGGACTTGCAAGTTCCTGTAGAATTGGTTCAATATGTCCATGAGCATGGGAAATTGCCAGTTGTAAACTTTGCGGCTGGAGGCGTTG
>CAJNCB010000141.1:0-390 GCA_905221155.1 bacterium
ATCAAGAAAATGCCGTTGCTGCTGGACTTGCTTGTCTCCGTCTCGGAGCTAGTCTTGAGGACATCAAAAAAGGAATCGCTGCTACCCGTGTTCCTGGTCGTATGGAAGTCCTCACCCAGAAAAACGGAGCCAAGGTCTTCATCGACTATGCCCACAATGGTGACAGTCTCAAAAAACTAATCAATGTTGTAGAGACTCATCAAACTGGAAAGATTGCACTGGTTCTGGGTTCGACAGGAAACAAGGGAGAAAACCGTCGTAAGGACTTTGGCCTCCTCCTTAATCAACACCCTGAGATTCAAGTCTTTTTGACTGCTGATGACCCTAACCATGAAGACCCAATGGCCATTGCAGATGAAATTAGTAGCTACATCAATCATCCTGTTGAAA
>CAJNCB010000142.1:0-386 GCA_905221155.1 bacterium
AAATAGTGAAGCTCAAGTTAGTGCAGCGCGCTTCTATGTAGAAAATCCTAAGGAAATGGACGGACTCATGAAGCAAGTGGAAAACTTGGCTTTAGAAAGTCAAGGTTACCAAGTCGAGAAGGAAAACAAGGCCTTTGAACAAATCAAAGACTCAGTGGCAACCTTCCAAACTTTTCTGACCATCTTCCTTTATGGAATGTTGATAGCAGGAGCAGGAGCCTTGATTCTTGTCTTGTCTCTCTGGTTGAGAGAAAGAGTCTATGAAGTGGGAATTTTACTGGCACTTGGAAAAGGCAAGAGCTCGATCTTCCTACAATTCTGCTTAGAGGTAGTTTTGGTATCTCTCGGAGCTTTGCTTCCATCATTTGTTGCAGGAAACGCCATCA
>CAJNCB010000143.1:0-386 GCA_905221155.1 bacterium
GGCTAGAAGTTTCGGGATTCATACTGGACGCATGGAGCTTATGGGATTGGTCTTATCCAATGGTGTGATTGCCCTTGCAGGAGCTCTCATTGCACAGCAAGAAGGTTATGCCGATGTATCTCGAGGAATTGGGGTTATCGTTGTAGGTCTTGCAAGCTTGATTATTGGGGAAGTTATTTTCAAGAGTTTGAGCTTGGCAGAGCGTCTGGTTGCCATCGTTGTGGGTTCTATCGCCTATCAATTCTTAGTGTGGGCAGTTATCGCTCTTGGATTTAATACAAGTTACCTTCGTTTGTACAGTGCCTTAATTCTAGCAGTCTGTCTCATGATTCCAACATTTAAGCAAACAATCTTGAAAGGAGCCAAGTTAAGCAAATGACAGCAAT
>CAJNCB010000144.1:0-386 GCA_905221155.1 bacterium
AGATGAGAATAAAGATGAGGAGCACGGCGGCAGAACCTGCTGATACGATGGTTCCATCTGGAATGGTTCCTTCACTATTGACTTTCCAGATGTGGACAGCCAAGGTTTCTGCTTGACGGAAGATAGAGATTGGGCTGGTTACACTGAGAATGTTCCAGTTAGACCAGTCAAGGGCTGGAGCGGATTGTCCCGCTGTATAGATGAGGGCAGCAGCCTCACCAAAGATACGACCAGAGGCCAAGACGACCCCAGTCACAATACCTGGAAGGGCTTCTGGAATGACCACATGGACCACAGTCTCCCAACGAGAAATCCCAAGGGCCAGACCAGCCTCACGTTGCGTATGGTGAACGTGTTTCAAACTGTCCTCAACATTACGAGTCATC
>CAJNCB010000145.1:0-384 GCA_905221155.1 bacterium
AGTGATATACAGTATTTTGAACCGAATGGTCAAATACATATGCACTATATCATGGATGATCGTGGATTTGTATCGAGTGTTATCTTTTTTGAAGATGGGCAAGAGGCTTATCAAGAATACCTGAATCCCAAGGGAGTGTGGCAATTTAGAGAGCGTTTAAAAGAAGGCGGACGGGTAGAAATCAATCCAATTTTTGGTTATCGCTTTAAAGCGCTTATCTACCAAAACATGGGAGACTTGGTGGCAGAATTTTTTGAGAATTATCTGCAAACATATGTGAAGGACATGGATATTTTTATGGTTCCATCTCATCCTCGTCATGATCAGCTGGTCTTAGACCGATTACCTAAGAAAAATCCGAAACTGTTGAGTCTTTTCATTGGG
>CAJNCB010000146.1:0-379 GCA_905221155.1 bacterium
CATCAATAAAAACATTTTTTTGGTGTTGAGTTTGGTGTTCAAATATTTATTATGTTACGGAAAGGAATTTCACAATCTTTCCGTTTTTTTATTTTCAGGAGGAAAAATGACAAAAGAATTACAATCATCACGCTATATTGTCATTTCATTTTTAGTACGTGAAATGGGAATTGACATTGTTGAAGCCATCTCTCTTATGGCTGAATTAGAAAAAAGTGGCTTGGTTCGATTGGAATCAAGTGGAGATTTAATACTCAAAGAACTTGGAGGAGCGCTATGAAACGAATTACCGCAAATCAATACCAAACCTCAGAACGGTATTACAAATTACCTAAAATTCTTTTTGAGGATGAGAAATATATGGATATGAAACTAGAAG
>CAJNCB010000147.1:0-374 GCA_905221155.1 bacterium
CCTCAGAAATTCTTTCAATTCTACCATGATATTCTACCTCTTTGGCTAGCTGAATTAGCTAGCGGACACTATATATCCATTAAATTATTTGATGATATTTTTAATTTAATTGTAAGAAAAGAAGTAAACGCTTGCGGACTTGTTGGAAATTGTAGTATTCAATATGTCATAGAAGGAGACGGAAGTGTCTATCCTTGCGATTTTTTCGCCTTGGATGAATACAGAATTGGCTTCATTCAAGAAATGGGATTGAAAGAACTCTTTTCTAGTAAAATTGCTAAACAATTTTTATACTCTCGTCCACTATCGGAAATCCCTTCCAAATGTACATCCTGCCCTTTTCTAAACATATGTCGTGGTGGATGTAAGCGAAT
>CAJNCB010000148.1:0-370 GCA_905221155.1 bacterium
CGAAATTTTGGCAAAGAAGCAGCTCTCTATGCAGGCTTACAATATGCGACAGGAGATTTAGTGGTGGTGATGGATGCAGACCTCCAGGATCCTCCGAGTATGTTGCTTGAGATGAAAAATTTACTAGACCAGAATGCAGACTTGGACTGTGTTGGAACACGCAGAACCAGTCGAGGGGGAGAACCCTTCTTTCGCAGTTTCTGTGCTAATCTCTTTTATCGTCTTATGCAAAAAATTAGTCCAGTAGCCTTGCCGTCAGGTGTCCGTGATTTTCGCATGATGAGAAGATCTGTAGTGGATGCCATGTTAAGCTTGACTGAGTCCAATCGCTTTTCGAAGGGACTCTTTGCCTGGGTCGGCTTTAAAACCC
>CAJNCB010000149.1:0-369 GCA_905221155.1 bacterium
TTTGCTGATCGTAAACTCATCAATACTTGGGATTTTCTAGATATTGCGGCACCTAGCGTCATGATTGCCCAAAGTTTGGGGCGCTGGGGCAATTTCTTTAACCAAGAAGCTTATGGTGCAGCAGTGGATAATCTGGATTATCTACCTGGCTTTATCCGTGACCAGATGTATATTGAGGGGAGCTACCGTCAACCGACCTTCCTTTATGAATCTCTATGGAATCTACTTGGATTTGCCTTGATTCTGATTTTTAGACGAAAATGGAAGAGCCTCAGAAGAGGTCATATCACTGCCTTTTACTTGATTTGGTATGGTTTCGGTCGTATGATCATCGAAGGTATGCGGACAGATAGTCTCATGTTCTTTGGC
>CAJNCB010000150.1:0-363 GCA_905221155.1 bacterium
GGCTATGAAAATATCCACTACCACGTTTCTAACATCCAGCAATACGCTGGTAAGAAAGTGACGATTCTTGGTGGAGGAGACTCGGCTGTAGATTGGGCTTTGGCTTTTGAAAAAATTGCGCCAACTACCCTTGTCCACCGCAGAGATAATTTCCGTGCCTTGGAACACAGTGTCCAAGCTTTGCAGGAATCTTCTGTGATCATCAAGACACCATTCGTCCCTAGCCAACTCCTTGGAGATGGAAAAACACTCGATAAACTTGAAATCACAAAAGTCAAATCTGATGAAACAGAAACTATTGACCTAGACCACCTCTTTGTCAACTATGGTTTCAAATCTTCTGTTGGTAACCTTAAAAACTGG
>CAJNCB010000151.1:0-359 GCA_905221155.1 bacterium
CCAGATGTGATTCAACTGGTGGAAGATACTAGCCGTGAAAGTAGCTATGCTATGATGAAGGCCAAGGGCTATCTAGACCTTCTCATTCCTCGTGGAGGGGCTGGCTTAATCAATGCTGTAGTTGAAAATGCTATCGTACCTGTTATCGAGACAGGAACTGGGATTGTCCATGTTTATGTGGACAAGGATGCAGATGAGGACAAGGCTCTATCTATCATCAATAATGCCAAAACTAGTCGTCCTTCTGTCTGCAATGCCATGGAGGTTTTGTTGGTCCATGAAGATAAGGCAGCAAGCTTCTTTCCTCGTTTGGAGCAAGTTCTAGTTGCAGATCGAAAAGAAGCTGGACTGGAACCAAT
>CAJNCB010000152.1:0-358 GCA_905221155.1 bacterium
TTTAAAGTTGATCAAAACACGCCCTGTTCTGGTCACTTTTTGCTCCACATCAAAAACAACCCCTTCAAAGACCAAACGATTTTCCTCCGTCGTCACTTCAATCATAGGAGTAATCTCCGCCTTATCTAGCTTTGGCTTAGCCGCAGCCTTTTTGGCCTGAAAATCAAAGGCTGGTTTCTCTTCAGCTGGAGGTGGTGCCATCTGTTCCAGTTGCTCCATAGCACGGATCGCTTCCTCATTGGCCGCTTGAACAATCTGCTCATTTTCAGCATGAAAGGCCTCTTCCTGCTCTTGGGTCAGCACATCATTTTTCTCTACTTGACAAGTAAAAGTTGGAAAACCAAACTTTTCAAGTTGT
>CAJNCB010000153.1:0-355 GCA_905221155.1 bacterium
CTGAGACATTTTCAAGCTGGGCTTTATTAATCTTGTGTGTGATGATCACAACACGCGCCTTGTCACCATCTTTTCCATCTTGGAGAATTTGCTTGAAG
The DNA here is from genome assembly GCA_905221155.1 of bacterium. GTDB lineage: Bacteria > Bacillota > Bacilli > Lactobacillales > Streptococcaceae > Streptococcus. Next base: position 99 of record CAJNCB010000153.1, read on the forward strand.
GAAATATCTTGGGCATTAAAGATTTCAGCCAATTTCAAGACCTGACCTTTTGAGTCTGGAGCCAAGATTGAAAAGTAGTAATTATCTTTGACATCCTCTGGATTAGCCAAGAGCAAGTCACGACTGTATTCGTTGAAGTCTTTGCCAATGGTTCCATCATTCAAGCGACGAACGATACGGACAATATCGGCTACAACACTTGTTGCAGTTGGTTTTTGACCCGCACCTGGTCCATAGTACATAGACTCGCCGATACC
>CAJNCB010000154.1:0-353 GCA_905221155.1 bacterium
GATTGGCTTACGGGATACCAATTCCATCTTGGGCTTGAGATCATCTGGAATGAAAGGTAAACCTTTGGGAACTTCCACTGTTGAAGCCTCCTTGAACAATTGCTTGGTCAAGCGGTCTTCTAGCGAATGGAAGGTAATCACTGAAATTCTACCATCTAGAGCCAACATCTCCATAGCCTGCTGGATGGACTCATCTGCCGCTCCCAGTTCATCATTGACTTCAATTCGAATAGCCTGGAAAATCTGTTTGGCAGGATGGCCCTTCTTCTTGAGCTCCTTGGCAGGTTTGGCAGACTTGATAATTTCTGCTAACTCAGTCGTTGTCTCGATTGGCTTGACTTCACGTGCTTGTT
>CAJNCB010000155.1:0-352 GCA_905221155.1 bacterium
AGGGAGTTTTTAGTTCGCCTGATAGCGACTAAAAGAAACGACCTGCCTTTCTATTCGTCGCCTCACAGAGCGACATTAAATAAGATACAAAGGACGAATAGAAAGCGATTGAATTTTAGGAAACCAAGGAAGGATTGACAATCCAAGTTGGTTTCTCTAAATTCCGAGCTTTCCGTCCGTGTTCAGTTACATAAATTCTCCGACGAGCTTTTACTCGTTCTTAGTTTGATTGTTTAAAAGCTTCCATCATCTCGATAAACTCGTCAAATAGGTAGCTTGCGTCGTGTGGACCAGGAGCTGCATCTGGATGGTATTGAACAGAGAAAGCAGGTTGGTATCTGTGACGCACACC
>CAJNCB010000156.1:0-352 GCA_905221155.1 bacterium
CATGATATTGGGGATGGAGGAGCTGAAAGCCCAAGGGACCGTTATCGGTCAAGAGGAGGAGGCCTGTCGTATCTCGGTCCAGTCGGCCGACGGCATAGAGCTTGTCAGACTGGATGTCAGGTGACAGCAGGTCCATGACAGTTGGAAGTTCCCTGTCTTTATTGGCTGTAACGACACCAGCAGGTTTATGAAGCATAAGATAGGTGTGTTCATAGCCTTGAATTATTTTGCCCTGAAAAAGGAGTTCCTGTAGTCCTGTATCGATATTTTGGGCTAGAGAGCGGGCTGGGCAACCATCGACGAGAATTTCCACTTTAAGTAAGGCTTGTTTCATGGCCTTTCGGCTGATTTT
>CAJNCB010000157.1:0-349 GCA_905221155.1 bacterium
CCATCGATAATCTTTCTATTTTCATCATTAGGCTAATGTAAATAAGCACGTCACCTGATCAGTTCAGGCTTTCTGTATCATCTCATCATATTCCCTCCTCATTCTCCGAGTCCTATCCCATGGGCGGAGCATCTGCTTCTACTTCGCTGATGCTTCAGCTCGTACAAGCAGTGATACCGCCTCAACGTGATGCGTTTGTGGGACTCAAAAGGTTTGGGTGAACCTTTTGAGGATTAGCTACGTTTCACTAACAAGCTTACACACTCGACATGATGCGTTTGAGGAAATAAATCCACCGGCTGTACTTTCTTCAACTCATATCCCAACTCTTGGTAGAGCTTGATATCAC
>CAJNCB010000158.1:0-349 GCA_905221155.1 bacterium
TAATCATGACCTTCTGCTTCATCCCTTTTGAAAAATGAACAGGGAACCAGTCTAATTTCTGGTCCAGACGGAACATTTTTAACAAGGGTTCTACTCGTTCGAAAGCCACTTTCTGCTCGATACCATAAGCCATGGCAACCGTTTCGATATGCTCTCTGAGGGTCAATTCCTCATACAGACTAGGTGTCTCAGGAATGTAGCCAATTTGCTTGCGGTAGCTCGTTGCATCTTCTTGCAGGGTCAAGCCATTGATATTGATAGAACCGCTATAAGGTGTCAACAGACCGATAATTTCATTAATTGTCGTTGATTTCCCAGCGCCATTGAGACCAATCAAACCAACTAGATC
>CAJNCB010000159.1:0-348 GCA_905221155.1 bacterium
GGTTCATGTCTTTATCGCTACCAGTCCGATTCATCGCAAGTATAAGCTCAATAAGAGCAAGGAAGAGATTTTGGAAGCTATTAAGGAGCATGTTTCTTATGCTCGTTCTAAGTTTGATGTGGTCGAATTCTCTCCTGAAGATGCAACTAGAACAGAGTTGGATTTCCTCTTGCAAGTTGTTCAAACAGCTGTCGATGCAGGGGCGTCTTATATCAATATCCCTGACACGGTTGGATTTACCACACCAGAGGAATACGGAGCTATCTTCAAACACTTGATTGAGAATGTCAAGACGGATCGTCAGATTATCTATTCGCCTCACTGTCATGATGACCTTGGAATGGCAGT
>CAJNCB010000160.1:0-341 GCA_905221155.1 bacterium
GAGACGTTTTCCTTTGTCTGTCGGTGTTGGGTTGATGGCAATAGCATCCATAATCACATCGTTCAAGACGGCTGATGGAATACGTGTATTTTGACTTTCACTGATTTGCTTGATCATCTCAGGCAGTTTGTGGAGACGTTGCTTAGTCAAAGCAGATACAAAGATAATCGGTGCGTAAGGCAGGTATTGGAACTGCTCACGGATATCTTCTTCCCAGTTTTTCATAGTATGGTTGTCTTTTTCAAGCGTATCCCACTTGTTGACCACGATAATCATCCCTTTACCAGCTTCATGGGCAAATCCTGCGATACGCTTGTCGTATTCACGGATACCTCATTCCG
>CAJNCB010000161.1:0-340 GCA_905221155.1 bacterium
GATCTTGGCTAAGGAGAAATGGGACTTGATTCTCTTTGTGCAACCTGTCGGCTCCTATGTCAATGACGGATTTAGAGATATGACCATGGCGGAAGACCATATTCGTCATAGTTTTTCCCAGCATTTGGACCAGATGAGGGAGCGCTACTTAGCAAACATTCCACTAGTTTATCTAGCTGAGGATTATCTAGGAAATTATGAAGCGGCAAAAGTGGCTATTGATGCCATTTACCAAGCAGATTAGGAGGAAAATATGAAAAAACTAACTGAAAAAATCACACAATTTATCGAAAACTTTAGAAATGTCCATGCGGAAGCCCACAAGATCGGTTTTGTAGGG
>CAJNCB010000162.1:0-338 GCA_905221155.1 bacterium
AGGACAAAGGCATTCTCATAGTTTTGGAGATAGCGCTTGAGCCAGTCGATATGCTCAGCATCCAAGTAGTTGGTCGGCTCGTCCAAAAGCAAGATATCAGGCTTTTCAAGGAGGAGTTTAGCCAAAAGTACCTTGGTTCTTTGCCCACCTGACAAAGAGGTTACATCCGTATCCATGCCAAAGTCCATGACACCAAGGGCACGCGCTACTTCGTCAATCTTAGCATCCAAGGTATAGAAATCACGACTCTCCAAACGGTCTTGGAGTTCTCCAACTTCTTCCATGAGAGCATCAACATCCGCTCCGTCTTCAGCCATTTCCATATAGAGGTCATTGAT
>CAJNCB010000163.1:0-337 GCA_905221155.1 bacterium
ATGGTAATGTAACCTGCTCCCAGTAAACGATGTTCAACCAAAGACTGAATCATGCTGATGGTAGCACGTTCCACCTTGGCTTCTTCCAAATCCAAAACCACTTTCTTAGTGACTTGTGCAAGGTTTTGACGCAAATCATCTGTCAATACATAGACAGTCTGGGCTGCCTTTAAGATAGCTTGGTAAATCTTATCTGGATTAAATTCAGCAATTTCTCCATCACGTTTGATTACTTGCATAGGTATCTCCTTTATTCTTTGTTTTCTTTGATTTCTGCCAGCATTTTTTCTTCTTCTACTGTCAGTTGATAATGTTCAAGCAAATCCGGTCTGCGTTC
>CAJNCB010000164.1:0-337 GCA_905221155.1 bacterium
GTCATCCATCATAGCATCAATGGCACCAGCACTTAAGCTGTTGTTCATCAAATCACCAGTGTCAAATGTTTTAATAGTAAAGCCGTATTTATCTTTAATCGTTTCTAGGAAACGTTGAGCGGCTGTTCCGTTTTTAACACCAACAGTTTTACCAGACAATTGGTCGTACTTGCTAATCTTGTGTGCCTTTGTAGTTGCAATGACAACTTTTGTATCATAGTAAGTATCAGACATGGTGAAGACTTTTTCACGTTCTTTAGTCTTTGTCATCCCTGCCATGATAGCGTCAGCTTGACCAGCTTGAACCGCATTGACCGCTGCGTCAAATCCAGGATAG
>CAJNCB010000165.1:0-333 GCA_905221155.1 bacterium
CCTATCTCGAACAATACTTTTTAAAAAGAAGGGAAAAGTTTCTTGATCTACTGTGAATTTTTTTTCTGAGAAATCCGCAATTACTTCTGGAATAACCTGTTCTAGAAAAGTAGATAAAATGGTTTCTAAAATACCTTCCTTTGTTTTAAAGTAACTAAAAACAGTTCCTTCTGACACTCCAGCGCGTTCGGCAATAAGGCCGGACGTTGTATTCTCAAATCCAATTTCTGAGAATAATTTTAAGCTTGATAATAATACTCGACGTTGTTTCAAGCTCAAGTTGCTAACTTCTAACGTCTGAGCATACTTTTGTTCTAAACTTTCCATCACTAG
>CAJNCB010000166.1:0-332 GCA_905221155.1 bacterium
AAAAATGTGACCATCAATGAGCCCTTCTTCAACGGTCATTTTCCTCAATACCCTGTCATGCCAGGTGTTCTGATTATGGAAGCCTTGGCGCAAACAGCTGGTGTCTTGGAGTTATCAAAACCTGAAAATAAAGGTAAACTGGTTTTTTACGCTGGTATGGATAAGGTTAAGTTCAAGAAGCAAGTTGTACCAGGTGACCAATTAGTTATGACGGCAACGTTTGTAAAACATCGTGGCACCATAGCTGTGGTTGAAGCAAAGGCTGAAGTGGATGGCAAGCTTGCGGCCAGTGGAACTCTTACCTTTGCAATAGGGAACTAAGGAGGTTCTCC
>CAJNCB010000167.1:0-327 GCA_905221155.1 bacterium
GACTATACAAGATCCTACCTCCCACAAGAGAATGTAATCGTTCAGAAACTAAAGGTAAAAGAGTTGATTGCTTTCTTTCAAAAAATTTATCCAAATCACTTGAGTAACCAGGAAATCGATCAACTATTACAGTTTGATAAGCAACAAAAAGAACAATTGGCTGAAAAATTGTCAGGTGGGCAAAAGCGTCTCTTCTCTTTTGTCTTGACCTTGATTGGGCGACCAAAGCTTGTCTTTTTAGATGAGCCAACTGCTGCCATGGATACCTCAACCCGTCAACGCTTTTGGGAAATTGTTCAGGAACTAAAAGCTAAGGGAGTTACCATT
>CAJNCB010000168.1:0-327 GCA_905221155.1 bacterium
CAGGAGACATCATTCCTCAGAAGTAAGAGACTACTAAAAGTTAAAACAGCCTTCATAGTCTGCCCACATAATAAGCACTTCATAGCCCCGCCTCCTTATTCATCTGCTGAATTTCCTTAATTGCCTTCTTGATTGAAGTATTTAACCCATCATGGAAAAAAAGCAAATCTCCTGTCGGTCTGTCCATACTCCGACCGACACGTCCTCCAATCTGTATTAAACTAGACTTGGTAAACAGACGATGATTGGCCTCTACTACGAAAACATCTACACAAGGGAAGGTAACTCCACGCTCCAATATTGTCGTACTGATAAGTATTGTCAGTT
>CAJNCB010000169.1:0-320 GCA_905221155.1 bacterium
GGTGCAACCCACAGGGCTGGCTTTAAAATAGAAGAATTGGTGGAGTTTGTTCGAGCTGCCAGTCCTTCTGAAGAGGACTTTGGTCAAGCTCTATCGCAACTTCATCAGGCTCTTGATAAGGCAGCAGAGAAAGTAGCCAAGAAGACACCTGCCCAGCAAGATTTGGTAGGGCAGGTGGATGCCCTGATTGACACGCTTTATTTTACCTATGGTAGCTTTGTTTTGATGGGGGTGGACCCAGAACGTATTTTTGATATCGTCCATCAGGCCAATATGGGGAAAATTTTTCCAGATGGCAAGGCTCATTTTGATCCAGTGAC
>CAJNCB010000170.1:0-314 GCA_905221155.1 bacterium
AATAACGAAACTGGTTCTACCTGCTACAATCGCCTCCATGGCATGCTGAATCTTGCTTTCTGTTACTGTATCTACGTTTGAAGTGGCTTCATCGAGAATGAGAACTTCTGGATCTGTCATCAGGGTTCGAGCAATGGAAATCAATTGTTTCTGCCCTGTCGAGAAGATGCTCTGGTCATCATCGATAAGCGTATCGTATTTATCGGGTAAACTTTCGATATAGTCGTGAATGTGGGTTGCCTTGGCTGCTGCCTCAACCATTTCCTGACTGGCATCTGGCACACCAAAACGGATATTGTCTCGAATGGTTCCGC
>CAJNCB010000171.1:0-312 GCA_905221155.1 bacterium
TTAAGGTAGTCGTTGTTTGCGATGATAACTGGTGAATAGTAGTCAAACTCCTTGACATAGTCTTTCAAGTACATGAAATTAGCATCTACACCTTGAGATTTTGCAAGGATACCATCCCAACCGTAGTAGATCCAAGCAGTATCAAAGACCCCATTGGCAATCGGTGTGATTGAGTTTGAGTCGTTATTTGGTACTTTTTCAACCTTCTCAAAGTCTCCACCTTGAGATTCTACCAATGTTTTCAACATAGCAAGTTCAGTTGGGTCATTCCAAGTTCCGTATTTCTTACCAACCAAGTCTTTTGGACTAGCT
>CAJNCB010000172.1:0-309 GCA_905221155.1 bacterium
ACCCCAATGACCTGTATTTCCTTGGGCGGAGTGATTCCTGTCAAGGAATTCTTAGGTACATAAATCTTAGTAAAACCCAGTTTAGCAGCTTCATTGATACGTTGCTCGATACGATTCACGCGCCGAATTTCTCCTGTCAAGCCCAGTTCGCCTACAAAACATTCCTGAGGATTGGTTGGCTTGTCCTTGTAGCTCGAAGCAATGGCAACTGCAACAGCTAAGTCAATGGCAGGTTCATCCAATTTGACACCACCAGCAGATTTGAGATAGGCATCCTGATTTTGCAAGAGAAGACCTGCACGCTTTTCC
>CAJNCB010000173.1:0-307 GCA_905221155.1 bacterium
ATCTGATTGTCTTTCGAGGTACAGATGATAGTATTATTGGTTGGAAGGAAGATTTCCACCTGACTTATATGAAGGAAATTCCTGCTCAAAAGCACGCCCTCCGCTATTTAAGAAATTTTCTTGTCCACCATCCTAAGCAAAAGGTCATTCTGGCTGGACATTCCAAGGGAGGAAATCTAGCTATCTATGCTGCTAGCCAAATTGAGAAAAGCTTGCAAAATCAAATCACAGCAGTTTATACCTTTGATGCACCTGGTCTCCACAAAGAACTGACACAAACTACAGGCTATCAAAGGATAATGGATAG
>CAJNCB010000174.1:0-307 GCA_905221155.1 bacterium
ACTAAATGGTTTCTTAGAAAAAATATTTCCTGAGCGCTTACAGATCAGTTTGGGATTGCTGATTTTATCACTAAGTGGAACTGCTCCCTTTTGGTACCAAGCTTATCCTTTTGTCTTTGGAACACGGATTCTTTTTGGTTTAGGTGTTGGGATGATCAATGCCAAGGCCATTTCTATTATCAGTGAACGCTATCAAGGAAAAACGAGAATTCAGATGTTAGGGCTACGCGGTTCTGCAGAGGTCGTTGGGGCTTCTCTCATTACCTTGGCAGTCGGCCAATTGTTGGCCTTTGGTTGGACAGCTACT
>CAJNCB010000175.1:0-297 GCA_905221155.1 bacterium
CAAATTATAGAATCTTTTCCGAGTATTTAGGGAGTGATGGAGGAAGTATTGAAAGCGCTTTTGTTTTGTGATATAGTCAAATTGATAGACTTGTTTAAAGAGGAATGCTTGCATGAGAAGAGAAGAAGTTTTACGAAATTACTGGTTTTTTAGTCAGGAGGTGGGGAAAGAAGAGGCCTTGGCATCGGATTTTCAGAGGGAAAATTGGCAGGCGATTCAAGTGCCCCATGACTGGAGTATTTACAATGATTTTGACCAGTATTCGCCAGCGCAAAATGAGGGTGGTCAGTTAAATGG
>CAJNCB010000176.1:0-297 GCA_905221155.1 bacterium
AATGGTTTGACTGGGATTACAGCTGAGACCTTAAAAGATGCTCCTCCAGTGGAGAAAGTCATAAAAGATTTCCAAGAGTTTGTGGGTTCTTTACCCATGGTGGGGTACAACGCTGCTAAAAGTGATTTGCCTATTTTAGAAGAGCATGGTTTAGACTACAGCCAGCAATACAAGGTGGATCTATATGATGAAGCTTTTGAACGTCGCAGTTCGGATTTACATGGTATTGCCAATCTCAAATTGCAAACTGTTGCCTCCTTTCTTGGATTTCAAGGTCAGTCTCATAATAGCTTGGAG
>CAJNCB010000177.1:0-292 GCA_905221155.1 bacterium
AAACCGAAGATATCTATCCTCGATTTCACTTACTATTTTACTTTTCTTAGATACTTCATTGGATAAAATACAAAATCTGCATATGGTATTTTTTTGGAGAGATAAAGTATTACGATTGAACCAAACCATCCTAGAAGGAGTCCCATAAATATATGGATAAAGATATTGCTAACACCTAGCTTCAATAAAGCAATTCTAGTTACAGAAACTATTGGTGCATGCAGAAGATAGATTACCAAACTATCTTTTCCTATCTTTCTAAAATAATCAGCAACTCTATTCAATTTATCAC
>CAJNCB010000178.1:0-292 GCA_905221155.1 bacterium
CTGCTTCTGCGGGCGGGCGGGAGGCGAGAATCCCGTTATTTTAAGCCATATATTAATTTATTGAATTATAGTGGATTAACAAAAACCAGTACGGCGTTGCCTCGCCTTAGCTCAAAGAGAACGATTCTCTAAGGTGCTGAAGCACCAAGTGAATCGGTTCCGTACTATTTGTACTGTCTGCGGCTTCGTCGCCTTGTCCTGATTTTTGTTAATCCACTATATTTTTGGGAATCTGTTTTACCCCAATATATAAAGCACCATATTAAGGCGGAGTGTCTTCCCCACTTTGACC
>CAJNCB010000179.1:0-291 GCA_905221155.1 bacterium
TACGCAAAGCGGATTTCAAACCAGAAACAGCTGGCAACTATAGCTTGAATGATGCTGAAAGCTGGGAAATCATCAAACTCATCCAAGACTTCCCACGTATTATCAACCGTGCGGCGGATAACTTTGAACCTTCTATCATTGCTAAATTTGCAATTAGCCTGGCTCAAGCCTTTAACAAGTACTATGCACATACACGTATCCTAGACGAAAATCCTGAGCGCGACAGCCGTTTAGCCCTCAGCTACGCAACCGCAGTCGTTCTAAAAGAAGCCCTTCGCTTGCTTGGAGTAG
>CAJNCB010000180.1:0-286 GCA_905221155.1 bacterium
CCTTCTCATCTCTCGCCAAGGAACGAAGATAGTCTTGAATATCCAAGGTAAGTGAAAAAGAAGATGATAGTCGGATATGTTGATATCCTCTATATAGCACTTTAAAAGACATATTATTCTCCTATAAGGCTATCTAATTGCTCTTCTTTTTTCTCTTGCTCATACAAATATTTAGCATCTTGCAAAACATCGTCTCCATGTTGTTTCACAACAGAAACAGATGCATCTAGCTCGTCTTTCAACTTGTAAGCCTTAGCCAAAGCTTTAGAATAACCTTTTTTAGCTT
>CAJNCB010000181.1:0-282 GCA_905221155.1 bacterium
TTTGGCCTTCTATATCTAAGTCTATATACCCATGATAAAGGCGCCCCCTCATCAATGTAGTATGAGCTCCTGTTCGGGGTAGAACTTGCTTCTCCATTTCCTTGCCAATTCTGACCATAACCAGTTCATCCTTTCTGGAACTGACAGTAAGGACCATTTTACCACGAATCATAAAGGCCAGGCCACCAAACAGCTTCTTTTCTTCTAGCTCTTCTTCGAAAATTTGGGGAGGAAGTTTGAGCGCTAGAATTTTTCGAATCTGCTGAGCTAAAGATTGACTAT
>CAJNCB010000182.1:0-282 GCA_905221155.1 bacterium
ATCAAGAAGCTGGGCTACAATTATGTTCAGTTGCAACCAATCGCAGATCGTCACAAAGAATACGATGAGGACGGGAATGTAACCTACAACTGGGGCTATGACCCACAAAACTATAACGCACCAGAGACGAGCCTTTCAACAAACCCAGATGATCCAGCTCAGGTTATTCGTGATTTGAAGACCATGGTTCAAGCTTACCACGATGCGGGTATTGGTGTTATTATGGATGTGGTCTATAACCATACTTTCTCAGTTGTTGATGCACCTTTCCAAACAACAGTC
>CAJNCB010000183.1:0-279 GCA_905221155.1 bacterium
TGGGGTGAAGGTTACTACACCAGTTGTTGGATCTACAGTATATTCCCCAACTTTTTTACCACTTGGGTCTAGAGCATCTACTGGTCCATTTGCTTCTGTTCCATCTGGATTTAATAGTTTTACAGAGTTTTCTTTAATTGGTACTTCTGTGTTTCCTTCTGTAAATGTTGGTTTACCTGTTTGAGTTTCCCCTTGTACTCCTGTTGAAGTATCTGGAGTTGCAATTGGTTTAATTGGTGTCACAGTTGGTGTGTATTTTGCAGTAGCAGTAGCTGTTGC
>CAJNCB010000184.1:0-279 GCA_905221155.1 bacterium
TCATGGTGTCCACTCATCAGTACATCTGGCACAACCATCCCTCGATAATCATAGGGACGTGTGTACTGAGGATACTCGAGAAGCCCAGAAGAAAAACTATCATCTTGGTGGCTAGACTCCTTACCAATCACTTCTGGAATCAGGCGTACCGTAGCATCAATCATGGTCATAGCCGCTAACTCTCCACCAGTCAAGACATAGTCGCCCAGGGAGATCTCATCTGTCACCAAGGTCTTAATGCGCTCATCATAACCCTCGTAGTGCCCACAGATAAAGATT
>CAJNCB010000185.1:0-270 GCA_905221155.1 bacterium
AATGAGTACACTTACGAAGAGATGAAGATGACTAAGGAAACTAAGAAAATCATGGAAGATGATAGCATTGCAGTATCTGCAACATGTGTGCGTATTCCAGTCTTATCAGCTCACTCTGAGTCTGTTTACATCGAAACAAAAGAAGTGGCTCCAATTGAAGAAGTAAAAGCAGCTATCGCAGCCTTCCCAGGTGCTGTTCTCGAAGATGATGTAGCCCATCAAATCTATCCTCAAGCCATTAATGCAGTGGGTTCTCGTGATACCTTTGTT
>CAJNCB010000186.1:0-268 GCA_905221155.1 bacterium
CATCAATTATGCTCATAATACACCATTCCCTTACTACATGTTACTAAAACAAAGCACCTTAATATTGCTTACATAAGGTGATGGTTCTTTGTCATAAATCTATTATAGTACTTTTCTTTTTTGTATTCTACTCATCCATATCTCTCAGCGCATATTCGCATGCTTGAATAATAAAGCTTGAAAAAGTTACATCCTTGTTTTGTATTGCTTTCTCAATTGCTTCAATCAGTGGTAGGGGAAAGCGGATTGTTTTATTTTCAGTTTCTTT
>CAJNCB010000187.1:0-268 GCA_905221155.1 bacterium
AGATAACGCCCTTCTACGCCAATCATAGACTTGTCCTTTTCTTGACCTAGGAAATTGGCAGTCTGATCTTGACCATTGAGACTAACCGTCCACTCGATTTTCTCGTTTTTTGGCAAATCCAATACTTTAATATCCACTTCATGGCCATTATTAAATCGGAGAATGTTGCCATCTTGATACTGAACTCCACATTTAACAACCCATTCTTCTTTTAGCTCGAATGCCTGACCTGAATGAGGAAAAGCCAGTAAAGCTAGGCCTGCTAGAG
>CAJNCB010000188.1:0-266 GCA_905221155.1 bacterium
GCTTTAGTATCTAAAACTTTTTTCTCAGCATCTGCAATTTGTTGATCAGAAACTGGCTTCAGCGTTTCTACCTCTGTAGTTTCTTTGTTAGCAGTTTTATCACTTGCTTCATCAGCACTTACTTGATGAACTGAAAATGCAGTAAAAGCTGCTGCAGTTGCTACCAAGGCTGTTTTAATTTTCTTATCCATCTGGTTTAAATCTCCTAAATGTTTTATACGTATTTGAAGCCAATTATATCATTTTTTTTACTTTTCTTCAAGTTT
>CAJNCB010000189.1:0-262 GCA_905221155.1 bacterium
GATAATAGCATTGATAAGGGTTGATTTTCCGACATTGGTTACCCCAACTACATAGACATCACGACCCTTACGGTAATGCTCAATTTTGTCAATGACTTCCTTAATGGCATGTTTGTTTTGAGCAGAAGTTAGGACGACATCGACTGGACGAAGACCTTCTTCGTGGGCACGTTCCATGAGCCACTGGCTAATCTTGCCTGGTTTAACAGACTTGGGCAAGATATCTTTTTTATTTCCCACCAAGAGGACATCATTGCCCGAG
>CAJNCB010000190.1:0-261 GCA_905221155.1 bacterium
ACCCAAATACCCTGTGTAAAAAAGTCAGCAAAAATGGTAATGTCGCGAAAATATTATTAATCACATGCACCGCATAGGATGGATAAATGCTCTTGGTATAGCGGGTCAAACTAGCAAAGATGATGCCAGATGTTGCAAAGATGAAGATATCTAACAAACTAGGCAGGCTTGAAAAATGAGGAAGAGCAAATAAAATTGACGGAAGAAGCAAATCAAGGCCAAATCTCGAATGCTTAAAAAAGGCGTGTTGCAGTAATCCTC
>CAJNCB010000191.1:0-260 GCA_905221155.1 bacterium
GCGACGAAGTCGCCAAATACGATAATGGTCGCCGTGGTGAAAAGACCAGAATAGTGAATGTTCTGGTCGGGGAAAACTTTGAGACCTTAGGCTCCAAGTTTAGGAATGAAACCGAAGGTTTGCTTCCGTCCCCACCACCTAAGACCATTATCAAAAAAGAAGAAAAGGAAAAATTATGACTAAACCAGTAATTTCCATCATCATGGGCTCAAAATCCGACTGGGCAACCATGCAAAAAACCGCCGAAGTCCTAGACCGCT
>CAJNCB010000192.1:0-259 GCA_905221155.1 bacterium
AATCAGGTTTTAGATTTGCATTCTTCTATCCAAAACCCTGCTCAAGTGCAGCTGGCTGATGAAAACCTCAAAGGTCAGGTCGAATTTAAGGATGTGACCTTCCGCTATGCGGCAAATTCGGAGGCAGTTATCGAGCATGTTAGCTTTAAAGCAGAAGCGGGTCAAACAGTGGCCTTTATTGGGTCAACAGGTTCTGGTAAGTCAACTCTTGTCAATCTGATTCCACGTTTCTACGATGTGTCAGCAGGAGAAATTCTGG
>CAJNCB010000193.1:0-253 GCA_905221155.1 bacterium
CGTACTTTTGCCATCATCTCCCACCCGGACGCGGGGAAAACAACCATCACTGAGCAGTTGCTCTACTTTGGGGGCGAGATTCGTGAGGCTGGTACTGTAAAAGGGAAGAAAACAGGGACTTTTGCCAAGTCTGACTGGATGGATATCGAGAAGCAACGCGGGATTTCTGTTACTTCATCTGTTATGCAATTTGACTACGACGGTAAACGCGTGAATATCCTCGACACCCCAGGGCACGAGGATTTCTCAGAAG
>CAJNCB010000194.1:0-248 GCA_905221155.1 bacterium
GACTATGATATTAATTTTTGATAGTACTTCCAGAAGCTATAGATCTCATTTCATCCCCAATTTCGATCTTCAAGTTTCTGTATTATATAGTGTATTCGAAATCCGCTATATCTTGTTAGGGTTTGGGGAGAATCATTGATAACAGACTGTTGCAAATCTAGTTAGTTGTATGATTTATATTTATCTATTTTTCTAGTAACCAATCTATGATATTTTTCTTCTCAATACCATTGTAATTGGCTGTTGGC
>CAJNCB010000195.1:0-248 GCA_905221155.1 bacterium
AAAAGGTAACAGGAGCTGAGATTGGTAGTGCTACCCACGAACTGATGCAGAGAATGGACCTCAGTCAGCGACCAACACTGGATAGCCTGACGGAAACTCTCAAACAAGTTCAAACCAGCCCAGCTGTTAGGGACAAGATCAATCTTGCTAAAGTTCTTGCATTCTTTGACACAGCACTCGGTCAGGATATTCTCGCTAATACCGACCATCTTTATCGCGAGCAACCTTTCTCCATGCTCAAAAGAGAC
>CAJNCB010000196.1:0-248 GCA_905221155.1 bacterium
ACAGTAACGTTCACACCAGAGAAGACATTCACAGGTAAAGGAACAGGCGTAACGGTTAAACGTGTAGATAAGAATGGTACCCCAGTAACAGCTAAATATACACCAAACGTGACTCCGGTAACCCCAACTGCAGACCCAGCTGAAACAACAGACATCCAAGGTAAAGAACAAAACGGTAAACCAACATTCACACCAGGTAACCCAGACGTACCAATGGACGATGAAGTACCAGCAACCTTCGAAGATGG
>CAJNCB010000197.1:0-246 GCA_905221155.1 bacterium
ATACAAATAAATGAAAGTTGGTGTTTCTATTGCATAAAGCAGTAAAACAAGAAAAAGGTCATGGCTATCTCCGTAAAACTAAGTTAGGTTTGTTAAGTGGTATTATCCTAACGACTGCTTTAGGGAGTTTATTTTTAAATGGGATTGTAAGCGCTGACGAACAATCAAATTCAAGTACACCTCCTAATGCATCACAGACTCCACCTAGCGAAACTGTGGTTCAAAGTGAGTATGAAACGAGTACAA
>CAJNCB010000198.1:0-246 GCA_905221155.1 bacterium
AGGAGAGGTTTACCGTCCATCGGATCCAGAATTGCGAGACTTGGCTCAGGCTTCTCGCCAAAAACAGTCTGCCTTTAACAAGGAAGAAGATCCCTTGAAGGGAGTCGAAATCATCAAGACTTGGTTCGGCTCGACTGGACAAAATATCTTTGTCAATCCACGCCTGGTGGTTGATTATGGGGTCAATATTCATCTAGGGGAAAATTTTTATTCTAATTGGAACTTGACCATGCTGGATATTTGTCC
>CAJNCB010000199.1:0-245 GCA_905221155.1 bacterium
GGAGAAGAAGCTGCTGAAAGTAAAAAAGATGAAGCAGCTCAAGTAGACTCTGTGAATGAAGAAGTAACCCTTGACCTAGGCGATGAGCTTGAAATCGAAATTGAAGAATAAGCTGTTAAAGTAGTGGAGCAAATCCACTGCTTTTTCGATGCCTTATTCTGGTTTTCCGCTCACGCATAGTTTGCTGTTTCTTGTCGCTCCTCTGGAAAGCTGATATAATAGCCTTATGAATAAAAAACGAACAG
>CAJNCB010000200.1:0-243 GCA_905221155.1 bacterium
AGCACCTGAAACTGCTTGGTAAGTTGAAACAATGATACGGTCCAAGCCCCATTTTTGGCGAACTGGCTCAAGAGCTACCATCATTTGGATTGTTGAACAGTTAGGGCAGGCAATAATCCCATTGTGGGCATCAAGTGCATGAGCATTGACCTCTGGAACAACCAAAGGAACATCTGGATTTTGACGGAAGTAAGATGTATTATCTACTACTACCGCACCAGCTTTAACTGCGTATGGTGCATA
>CAJNCB010000201.1:0-242 GCA_905221155.1 bacterium
TTTTTGACTTTAATATATTGGTAAAATGGTTGGTTGGGTCAATTTCTTCTTCATAACCTTTAAAAAAGAATTGACCCCCACCTAAACCCTTGCTACGACTGAGTTTATAGCGGTTTTGGTTTTTCTGATTTTTACCAAACTCCCAAGCTAGGAAGTCTGGTTGGATTTTAGGCTCTGTAATTGGGGTAACGTTCGGGTAATCCAAACCTTTCGGTGTTAAATTCTCTATATATTCGGAAAGC
>CAJNCB010000202.1:0-242 GCA_905221155.1 bacterium
AATCCGAGCTTTTTTGTAAGAATCTGGACTAATCAAATCAATGTTGAGTCTAGCTAGATCGGTCACACAATGTTTTTCTGCAACCTCTTTGATAAAGATGAAGAGCAGGCGACCTGTAGCTTCCGCATCGTAGTTGGCCATGTGATGGTGTTCCAGTGCCACACCGAAACGCTTAGTCAAAGGGCCCAAACCATGACGTTTATACTCAGGGTAGAGATTTCTAGCAAAATCTAGAGCATCGA
>CAJNCB010000203.1:0-240 GCA_905221155.1 bacterium
GTAGGTGTAGCAACAGGTGTAACTGTTAAACGTGTTGACAAAAATGGCACACCAGTAACAGCCAAATACACACCAACAGTTCTAGGAGCAACATCAACGAAAGATGTAGTATCTGAAGGTCCAAAAGGTAAACCACAATCAAATACTCCAGTATTCGAAGGAGACATTGATAAAGAGGTTCCGCCAACATTCGAAGATGGTTCAACTACAAAAGTGGTACCAGGCCAAGGAACATACACG
>CAJNCB010000204.1:0-240 GCA_905221155.1 bacterium
GTCTCAAGGATAATCAACTCATGGTCTTCAAAGCGAGACATATCTTTTGGCTTAATCAAAAGACTTTCGTTAGCTAGGGATAATTTCTTGAGGCGAATAGCAGTACGGACGATATTTTCAATATCGAATCCTGTCAAGACCACACGACGGCCTGTTGCATCCGCAGCGTCAAACACCTGCTGGATACGAGAGAGGTTGCTGGCTACTGCTGCAACGATAATACGTCCATCCCCATCAGAA
>CAJNCB010000205.1:0-239 GCA_905221155.1 bacterium
CGCCCTCGTTTTGAGGACCATCCTGTAAAAACAAAGTCAAATATCGCGCAAGTAGAGACACAGGCGCTACACAATATAGATAAACCAGTAATTGATGTTTCTGGTTGGCAACGTCCTGAGGAAATTAATTACGATACTCTCTCCCAAAACATTTCTGGAGCTATTGTTCGTGTCCATAGTGGTGCTCAAACGTCCAAAGAGAACGATGCTTCCTATGTTAATGGTGTTGATAAGGCCTT
>CAJNCB010000206.1:0-239 GCA_905221155.1 bacterium
AGACCTGTCTCACTTTTACCAATTCCACTATCGCCCTGAATCAAGACACCCATACCATAGATATCCATCAAGACACCGTGCACACTGGTACGTTCTGCCAAACGAGAATCCAAATAGCTAGATAACTCTCCAGACAATCGACTGGTCGCCGTACGGCTAGTTAAAATAGCAATCTTACATTCTCTAGCTGCCTTTAGCATCTCCTCAGGAACCACCAAACCACGAGCAACAATAACCGC
>CAJNCB010000207.1:0-238 GCA_905221155.1 bacterium
ATACTACAAATGAGCAATTGCTGGCAGTTCGTCTCTCAGGCCTGGTCAATCGTGAATTGCTCCTGAATCCCAAACATCCAGCACCTGAGTTGCTCAACTTGGCTCGCTTTATCAAAAGAGAAGAAGCAAAGTACAGAGGAACTGCGGCTTCTGCGCTTATGTACGGGGAGCTCTTTAAAATGCTTTGATTCCATTGTGAATCAAAGCATTTTTCTATATATTAGAAAAGCAATTCTTG
>CAJNCB010000208.1:0-238 GCA_905221155.1 bacterium
AATTGATCTTGGTTACTGCCATCAACCCAACACCTGCAGGTGAAGGAAAATCAACCATTACCATTGGTCTTGCGGATGCCTTGAATAAGATTGGCAAGAAAACTATGATTGCTATTCGCGAACCATCTCTTGGTCCAGTAATGGGTATCAAGGGTGGTGCCGCTGGTGGTGGTTACGCTCAAGTTCTGCCAATGGAAGACATCAACCTTCACTTCACTGGAGACATGCATGCCATTAC
>CAJNCB010000209.1:0-237 GCA_905221155.1 bacterium
ACGAGTAGTGTCTCCACTGCTTTGCGGTAGTCATCCGTATCCCTATGGTAGCCTCACCTACCGTTTTCGTCTTTCAGTATAAACCTTTAAAATTTAAAAGTCAATCATTTGAGTTGTTTGACTCTTAAATAACTATCAACTCTTTTGGAGCCAGGGTCAATAATTCACAACCGGTCTCTGTAATCAGGATATCATCCTCGATACGAACCCCGTATTTACCTTCAATATAGATACCCG
>CAJNCB010000210.1:0-236 GCA_905221155.1 bacterium
AACGAACAAACCTTCTTGTTGGTAGGGCACCAGAGCCAATAGGCTAGACATACCAACTAACTCAATGTTCAGAGTATGAGCTAAGGTTTTGGCAGTGGCTACCGCAATTCGCAGACCCGTGTAACTACCTGGCCCTTCAGCCACCACGATTCGATCCAAGTCCTTGGGAGTCCAATCTAAACTTGCCATCAAAAAATCAATGGCAGGCATGAGGGTAATACTGTGATTTTTCTTGA
>CAJNCB010000211.1:0-236 GCA_905221155.1 bacterium
TTCGAACCCACGCACGCTTTTACACGCCTGACGGTTTTCAAGACCGTTCCCTTCAGCCGGACTTGGGTAATCCTCCAAAATAGTCCGTACGGGATTCGAACCCGTGTTACCGCCGTGAAAAGGCGGTGTCTTAACCCCTTGACCAACGGACCAAACTTTATGGGCACGAGTGGACTCGAACCACCGACCTCACGCTTATCAGGCGTGCGCTCTAACCACCTGAGCTACGCGCCCAA
>CAJNCB010000212.1:0-235 GCA_905221155.1 bacterium
TGAAGCAAGTCAAGCTGGCGCAAACTATGACCTTCGTGGTATTTTCACAGATAGCTTGGTTGAACTCAAGCCCGACAAGGCTGTGACTTTTGTCGACAATCATGATACACAACGAGGACAAGCCCTTGAGTCTACTGTTGAAGAATGGTTTAAACCAGCAGCCTATGCCCTCATTCTATTACGCCAAGACGGCCTTCCATGTGTCTTTTACGGAGCCTACTATGGGCTTTCAGGT
>CAJNCB010000213.1:0-230 GCA_905221155.1 bacterium
AAAGCAGTGCTTTGAGCAACCTGCGGCTAGTTTCCTAGTTTGCTCTTTGATTTTCATTGAGTATTATTTTACCACATTTCATGGAAAAATGGAGAAAATTTTCAGAAAAGAGAAAGAGAACCCGAAGGCTCTCTCATTCTCTCTTATTCTACTGTTTCTTCCACAGTTTCAACGGCAGTATCCACAACTACTTCTGTTGTTTCTTCATTTCCTTCTTCCTCTACTGGAGG
>CAJNCB010000214.1:0-229 GCA_905221155.1 bacterium
AAACGGTGAAGGGTAGGTGCGCGGTTCAAAAGTACTGGGTGTTCTTTGATCACTTCTTCAAGGATATCCCAAATACGCTCATCTCCGCGTTCCACCAAGCGTTTAGCAGCTTTGACGTTTTGCACGATATCACGGGCAACGATTTCACGCATCACGAATGGTTTAAAGAGCTCGATCGCCATTTCACGTGGCACACCACATTGATACATCTTAA
The DNA here is from genome assembly GCA_905221155.1 of bacterium. GTDB lineage: Bacteria > Bacillota > Bacilli > Lactobacillales > Streptococcaceae > Streptococcus. Next base: position 215 of record CAJNCB010000214.1, read on the forward strand.
GCGTTGGACCAACGG
>CAJNCB010000215.1:0-221 GCA_905221155.1 bacterium
TCGACAAGTGCGGTAGCTTCAGCTTCAGCGTCAACAAGTGCAGTAGCCTCAGCTTCAGCATCGACAAGTGCGGTAGCTTCAGCCTCAGCATCTACTAGCGCAGTGGCTTCAGCTTCAGCATCAACAAGTGCAGTAGCTTCAGCGTCAGCGTCAACAAGTGCAGTAGCTTCAGCTTCAGCATCTACTAGTGCGGTAGCCTCAGCTTCAGCATCAACGAGTGC
>CAJNCB010000216.1:0-209 GCA_905221155.1 bacterium
GCTACCGCACTTGTTGACGCTGAAGCTGAGGCCACCGCACTTGTTGACGCTGACGCTGAAGCCACTGCACTTGTTGAGGCTGAGGCTGAAGCCACTGCACTTGTTGAGGCTGAGGCTGAAGCTACTGCACTTGTCGATGCTGACGCTGAAGCTACTGCGCTAGTAGATGCTGAGGCACTTGCTACCGCACTTGTTGACGCTGAAGCTGA
>CAJNCB010000217.1:0-206 GCA_905221155.1 bacterium
TTAGGTCCCTTGATGTTGCCTTCTTTTTCCCAATTGCCGTTATTCTTAACGAAGACGTCACCTGTTTCTGTATTAACGTATTTATCGCCGTCTTTACCTTCTGTTGTTGGATCAACTTTGCCGTTCAATACGTCTTTACCATCGCGTCCATCACGGCCATCACGACCTGCTGCACCATCACGTCCGTCGCGTCCTGGTAAACCTTG
>CAJNCB010000218.1:0-200 GCA_905221155.1 bacterium
ACAGAAACAGGTGACGTCTTCGTTAAGAATAACGGCAATTGGGAAAAAGAAGGCAACATCAAGGGACCTAAGGGTGATAAAGGTGCAGAAGGTGCGCAAGGACCTAAAGGTGCGGATGGAGCTCAAGGTTTACCAGGACGCGACGGACGTGATGGTGCAGCAGGTCGTGATGGCCGTGATGGACGCGATGGTAAAGACGT
>CAJNCB010000219.1:0-197 GCA_905221155.1 bacterium
GAAGCTGAAGCTACTGCACTTGTTGAAGCTGAGGCACTTGCTACCGCGCTTGTTGAGGCTGAAGCTGAGGCTACTGCGCTCGTTGACGCTGACGCTGAGGCTACTGCACTCGTTGACGCTGAAGCTGAAGCTACTGCACTTGTTGAAGCTGAGGCACTTGCTACCGCGCTTGTTGAGGCTGAAGCTGAGGCTACTGC
>CAJNCB010000220.1:0-191 GCA_905221155.1 bacterium
GTAGCCTCAGCTTCAGCCTCAACAAGCGCGGTAGCAAGTGCCTCAGCTTCAACAAGTGCAGTAGCTTCAGCTTCAGCGTCAACGAGTGCAGTAGCCTCAGCGTCAGCGTCAACGAGCGCAGTAGCCTCAGCTTCAGCCTCAACAAGCGCGGTAGCAAGTGCCTCAGCTTCAACAAGTGCAGTAGCTTCAGC
>CAJNCB010000221.1:0-185 GCA_905221155.1 bacterium
GTAGCCTCAGCTTCAGCCTCAACAAGCGCGGTAGCAAGTGCCTCAGCTTCAACAAGTGCAGTAGCTTCAGCTTCAGCATCAACAAGTGCAGTAGCTTCAGCTTCAGCATCAACAAGTGCAGTAGCTTCAGCGTCAGCGTCAACAAGTGCAGTAGCTTCAGCCTCAGCATCAACGAGTGCAGTAGC
>CAJNCB010000222.1:0-182 GCA_905221155.1 bacterium
GAAGCTACCGCACTTGTTGACGCTGAAGCTGAGGCCACCGCACTTGTTGACGCTGACGCTGAAGCCACTGCACTTGTCGACGCTGAAGCTGAGGCTACTGCACTTGTTGATGCTGAAGCTGAAGCTACCGCACTAGTAGATGCTGAAGCTGAAGCTACCGCACTTGTTGACGCTGAAGCTGA
>CAJNCB010000223.1:0-167 GCA_905221155.1 bacterium
ACTGGAGCTAAAGGTGAAAAAGGAGACCAAGGTGAACGCGGTTTAACTGGAGCTAAAGGTGAAAAAGGAGACCGAGGTGAACGCGGTTTAACTGGAGCTAAAGGTGAAAAAGGAGACCAAGGTGAACGCGGTTTAACTGGAGCTAAAGGTGAAAAAGGAGACCGAGG
>CAJNCB010000224.1:0-164 GCA_905221155.1 bacterium
GTGGCTTCAGCTTCAGCGTCAACAAGTGCGGTGGCTTCAGCTTCAGCGTCAACAAGTGCAGTAGCCTCAGCCTCAGCGTCAACAAGTGCAGTAGCCTCAGCTTCAGCGTCAACAAGTGCAGTAGCCTCAGCTTCAGCGTCAACAAGTGCAGTAGCAAGCGCCTC
>CAJNCB010000225.1:0-158 GCA_905221155.1 bacterium
GTTCAAAGCGGGTGACGAGAATCGAACTCGCGACAACAGCTTGGAAGGCTGTAGTTTTACCACTAAACTACACCCGCTTAAATGGGAGTTAACGGGATCGAACCGCTGACCCTCTGCTTGTAAGGCAGATGCTCTCCCAGCTGAGCTAAACTCCCTAG
>CAJNCB010000226.1:0-155 GCA_905221155.1 bacterium
ACATCATTCAAGGATAAAGAAGGAAACGAGATTCCAGGAAATCCAAGTGAAGATGGCGAACAACCTAAGAAAGATATTCCAGGATACCGCTTCGTAGAAACTAAGAAACTTCCAAATGGAGATACAGAGCACGTCTACGAAAAAGTTAAGACATC
>CAJNCB010000227.1:0-155 GCA_905221155.1 bacterium
GATGTCTTAACTTTTTCGTAGACGTGCTCTGTATCTCCATTTGGAAGTTTCTTAGTTTCTACGAAGCGGTATCCTGGGATATCTTTCTTAGGTTGTTCGCCATCTTCACTTGGATTTCCTGGAATCTCGTTTCCTTCTTTATCCTTGAATGATGT
>CAJNCB010000228.1:0-149 GCA_905221155.1 bacterium
CCAGGATACCGCTTCGTAGAAACTAAGAAACTTCCAAATGGAGATACAGAGCACGTCTACGAAAAAGTTAAGACATCATTCAAGGATAAAGAAGGAAACGAGATTCCAGGAAATCCAAGTGAAGATGGCGAACAACCTAAGAAAGATAT
>CAJNCB010000229.1:0-137 GCA_905221155.1 bacterium
GGAAGAGCCATCGACACCGGCACCGAAAGAAGAGACTCCAGTAACACCAGCGCCAAAAGCGGAAGAGCCATCGACACCGGCACCGAAAGAAGAGACTCCAGTAACACCAGCGCCAAAAGCGGAAGAGCCATCGACAC
>CAJNCB010000230.1:0-125 GCA_905221155.1 bacterium
GCTGAAGCTACTGCGCTAGTAGATGCTGAAGCTGAGGCTACCGCACTTGTTGACGCTGAAGCTGAAGCTACTGCACTTGTTGAAGCTGAGGCACTTGCTACCGCACTTGTCGATGCTGAAGCTGA
>CAJNCB010000231.1:0-125 GCA_905221155.1 bacterium
GAGGCGCTTGCTACTGCACTTGTTGACGCTGAAGCTGAGGCTACTGCACTTGTTGACGCTGAAGCTGAGGCTACTGCGCTCGTTGACGCTGAAGCTGAGGCTACTGCACTTGTTGATGCTGAAGC
>CAJNCB010000232.1:0-119 GCA_905221155.1 bacterium
GCTACCGCACTTGTCGATGCTGAGGCGCTTGCTACTGCACTTGTTGACGCTGAAGCTGAGGCTACTGCACTTGTTGATGCTGAAGCTGAGGCTACCGCACTTGTTGACGCTGAAGCTGA
>CAJNCB010000233.1:0-119 GCA_905221155.1 bacterium
TCAACAAGTGCAGTAGCTTCAGCGTCAGCGTCAACAAGTGCAGTAGCTTCAGCCTCAGCATCAACGAGTGCAGTAGCCTCAGCTTCAGCATCGACAAGTGCGGTAGCAAGTGCCTCAGC
>CAJNCB010000234.1:0-113 GCA_905221155.1 bacterium
GTTGACGCTGAAGCTGAAGCTACTGCACTTGTTGAAGCTGAGGCACTTGCTACCGCACTTGTCGATGCTGAAGCTGAGGCTACTGCACTCGTTGATGCTGAGGCTGAAGCTAC
>CAJNCB010000235.1:0-98 GCA_905221155.1 bacterium
GCTACCGCACTTGTCGATGCTGAGGCGCTTGCTACTGCACTTGTTGACGCTGAAGCTGAGGCTACTGCACTTGTTGACGCTGAAGCTGAGGCTACTGC
>CAJNCB010000236.1:0-92 GCA_905221155.1 bacterium
ACCTTTGGTGTTTCAACTTTTGGCGTTTCAACCTTTGGTGTTTCAACCTTTGGTGTTTCAACCTTTGGTGTTTCAACCTTTGGTGTTTCAAC
>CAJNCB010000237.1:0-92 GCA_905221155.1 bacterium
GAGGCTACCGCGCTCGTTGACGCTGAAGCTGAAGCTACTGCACTCGTTGATGCTGAAGCTGAGGCTACCGCGCTTGTTGACGCTGAGGCTGA
>CAJNCB010000238.1:0-85 GCA_905221155.1 bacterium
AATCATTTAATCATTTAATCATTTAATCATTTAATCATTTAATCATTTAATCATTTAATCATTTAATCATTTAATCATTTAATCA
>CAJNCB010000239.1:0-80 GCA_905221155.1 bacterium
GCAGTAGCCTCAGCTTCAGCCTCAACAAGCGCGGTAGCAAGTGCCTCAGCTTCAACAAGTGCAGTAGCTTCAGCTTCAGC
>CAJNCB010000240.1:0-78 GCA_905221155.1 bacterium
CCCCCCCCCCCCCCCCCCCCCCCCCCCCCCCCCCCCCCCCCCCCCCCCCCCCCCCCCCCCCCCCCCCCCCCCCCCCCC